>NZ_JBHTSF010000065.1:0-49795 GCF_042795295.1 Streptomyces sp. NPDC056486 | reverse complement strand
GCTCCGGACCTGGTGTCAGAACGTCAGCTTCCAGCTGTTGATGTAGCCGGTGTCCTGCGCCGCCACATCCTGTACGCGGAGCTTCCAGGCTCCGTTCGCCGGTTCGCTCGACGCGTTGACCGTGTAGGTCGCGATGACGTTGTCCGCCGAGTCGTTGCTGCTCGAGTTCTTCAGGCGGTACGCCGTGCCGTCGGGGGCGAGCAGGTCGATGACCACGTCACCGCGCCAGGTGTGACGGATGTCGACGTCCGCCTTGAGCGTGGCCGGGGCGTTGCCCGTGCGGCCGGTCACGTTCACCGTCGAGGTCACGGCCGCGCCGTTGTCCGGGATGGTGACGTCCGCGGTGTTCTCGTACGAGTCACCGGGCGGGACCGGGGTCTCCGTGCCGAGGGTCCAGATCGCGTGGGCGATGGCGTCGCTGTTGCGGTCGAGCGCGGTGTCGTTGATGTTCGTCGTGGTGTCGCACGACGAGTGGTAGCAGCGGTCGAAGGCCGTGCCCGACGTGCCGCCCCACTTCTGGGCCTGGGCGGCGGACTTCCTGGTCTCCGCGCCGGTGAAGAGGCCGCCGACCGGGATGCCCACGTTCTTGAAGCTGGCGTGGTCGGAGCGGCCGTCGCCCTCCGTCTCTATCTCCGTGGGGATGTTCAGGCCCGCGTAGTAGTCCTTGAAGGTCTTCTCGATCGTGGGGTCGTCGTCGTAGACGAAATATCCCGGGTTCGGGGAGGCGATCATGTCGAAGTTGAGGTAGCCCGAGACCTTCGAACGCTCGGTGGAGGGGAGGTTGTTGACGTAGTACTTCGAGCCGACCATGCCCAGCTCCTCGGCGCCCCACCAGGCGAACCGCAGATGCTTCGTCGGCTGCAGCTGTGCGCGTGAGACGGCGAGCGCGGTCTCCAGGATGGCGGCCGATCCCGAGCCGTTGTCGTTGATACCCGGTCCTGCGGTGACGCTGTCGAGGTGGGCGCCCGTCATCAGGACCTTGTTCGGGTCGCCGCCCGGCCAGTCCGCGATGAGGTTGTAGCCGGTGGCGCCGCTGGAGGTGAACTGCTGCACGGTGGTGGTGAAACCGGCCGCGTCCAGCTTGGCCTTCGCGTAGTCGATCGACGCCTTGTAGCCGGCCCGCCCGTGGGCGCGGTTGCCGCCGTTGGCCGTGGCGATGGACTGGAGTTGGGAGAGGTGCGCCTTGACGTTGGCGAGCGGGATGTCGGGGGCCGCGAGCGTCGGCGACGGGGCTGCCAGGGCCGTCGGCGCGGTGGCTGCGATCAGCCCGGCGGCGGCGAGTGCGGCGACGCCCGCGGTGGCCCGTCTCAGGGTGCGGGGCAGGGCAGGTCTGGAGATTCGCATGTGGGGCTCCGTATTCCGAACAGCGAGGGGGACGGAACGTACTGACGCCCTGCGACGCGGATGCCGCAGGGCGCTGGAGCTGCGCTGAGCTTGAGTCAGGTGGGTGGCGCAAAGTGCGTTGCCTGATATTGGGGGTGCGTCGACTCGCCGTCAAGAGAGGAATCCGGTCAGAAACCGGGCATGAGGGTTCGTATATCGGACGAATGTTGGGCGTGTGCCGGACTTATGTCAGACATCGTGCTGGGTTCCGTGTGCGAGATCCGGCCGAGCGGCACGGCTCGGCGGGAAACTCAGCCGTGCAGCCCAGCCTCCCGCTTGCGCCTCTGCAGGACGTGGTCGCTGAAGAGATGCCGGCACCGGTCGAGCAGCACGCCCACCTCCGGGTCCCCGGGCCGTGCGCCCGCCGGCAGATGCCAGCGCTGCACGGACATTCCGGCCCACGTACGCAGCTTCACGTCCGGGTCGTTCACGAGCCCGGCCGCCGCCCGCAGCTCCACGACCCCGCCGTACGCCTGGAGCAGCCGGAACGCGGCGACGCGGATGTGCCGGGGCCGCTCGGACCTGGTCCGTTCCAAGAGCCAGTCGGCAGGCAGCTGTTCGGCCGACGGCAGAAGAGCGACGGTCGTCTCGCGTACGACACCGGGGGCCGGATCGTCGAGCAGCGGTCGCAGCTGATGCGTGTCCGCGAGGTCCAGTGCCCGGAGTCCGGCCACGGCCTGCGCCCGCACCCCGTCCGCCGGGTGGCCGAGCAGCTGCCGAAGCAGCGCGCCGTCCGCGCGGTCTCCGCACTCGGCGAGGCCGATGACCGCGCCGGGCGAGAGGGCGGGGCCGTCCGGCGTCGCGCACCGCGCCCGGTACCAGGCCGTCGGGTCGCCTCCATGCTGTCGTACGACATACCGGGCGCAGGCACGCACCCGCGCGGACCGGTCGCAGAGGAACGACTCGGCCCGCTCCGGCTGCCCCGCCCGTCGCAGGCCGGTGACACCGGCGGACCGGACACGGGGTGCCTGTGCGGTCAGCAGCGGTTCGAGCACGTCGGCGGAGTCGACATCCGCTTCCCGCACGGCCGCGAGCGCCGCCGTCGCGCACAGGTCCTGGACCACGGCGTCAAAGTCACGCGCGGCGGCGCGGGCCAGTTCGGCGGGGCTCAGGCGGCGCTCTTCGATGGCGAGGCGGTAGGCGAACCGCCGTACGGCGTCGTCGCGGAGCAGGAAGAGGGTGGCCAGTTGCCCGGGAGTCGTCTGCCGCAGCGCGTCCCCGAGCAGCTCGACACCGAAGGCGCCCCGGTCTCGGCGGCCGATCCGCAGGATCAGCGGAGCGAGCTCGACGGCGGTCTGCGGGTCGAGGACTTCGCGCAGGAGCTTTCGGGCACGTTCGCGCACGGGGGCGGCCCAGTCGGTGCAGCGGATCGCGATCAGCGGCAGCAAGCCGGGACGGCCGGGATGCCGCCCCGCCCGGCGTACCGCCGCCTCGCGGATCCTGCCGTCGCGATGGCAAAGGGCGAGCGCGAGCCCGGACTCGCCGAGCCGCGTCAGGTCGGCGGGCAGCGGGGCCGAGTGCTCCCAGCCCGGCCGCTGGGGCACCCCCCGGCACCAAGGCACCTCACGTACCCCCGCGTCCAGCGCGAGCCAGCCATCAGTATCGGCGAAGGCCAGAACGCTCCCCAGCGAAGCCCCCTCCGCGAGCCGCAGCGCCGCCGCGGCACCGGCGTCGCCTTCTGCGCCTGCTGTGCTTGCTAGGCCTGCTGTGCCTTCTGCGTCTGCTGTGATGCCCTCACGCATGACCGCCCCCGATTCCTCCGGCTGTAGGGAGGTGATCGTAGGGCGGGGACGCGGTGCGGGGCGCGCGATATATGGGGGAGCGGGGGCAGAAGAGGGGCTACTGCTACTGCTACTCCTGCTCCTCGTCCGACGTCTCGGGGCGCAGCAACGGGTGCTTCACACCCGGGAACACCCGGGCCTTGATGACCGGCTCGGTGGACGCGCCCTGGATCACTGATTCTGCGATGCCCCACGGGCGGCCCGGCAGGTCGACGAGGATCGTGTACGAGTTCGAGCAGCCCATGCACTCGTAGCAGTCCACCCAGGTCTCGACCTCGGTGCGGCTGCCGGGGTAGCGGGCCACGTGGCGGTGGCGGGCGTGGCAGCGGTCGCACTTCTCGCCGGGCTCGCAGGTGCCGCCACAGGGGCACGGCACGTCCAAAGTCTCCGCGGGCTGCCAGCGCTGCGTGACGACGGCCTCGCGGGTGGCGCCCATGTCCTTCATGGCCTTCAGATTGCGGGCGGCGACGTTGTACGACTCGCCGGTCGACGTCATCCGGTTCCGGATCACGTCCTTGCGTCCGCGGTTCGTCGTCATGCTGGGCCTCCTGGGGTTCACGCAGCCCACCAGGAGGCCCATGAGATCGGTACCTCTACGGTACCCGCCGTCCGGCCCTGTCCCGAATCCCGATCCGCTGCTACTCGATGACGAGCTCGACATCGATGTTGCCGCGCGTGGCCTTGGAGTACGGGCAGTACGCGTGCGTCGCCTCGACAAGCTTCTGTCCGGTCTCGCCCGCCAGGGAGTCCGGCAGCTCCACGCGCATCACGACGGCGAGCCCGAAGCCCGTGTCGTCCTTGCCGATGGAGACCTCGGCGGTCACGGAGACGTCCTTGGCGTCGACCTTCATCTCACGGGAGACCGCCCCCATCGCACTGGCGAAGCAGGCCGCGTACCCGGCGGCGAAGAGCTGCTCGGGGTTGGTGCCCTGGCCGTCGCCGCCGAGGGCCGGGGGCATGGCGAGCGTGAGGTCGATCTGGCCGTCGGAGCTGACGGCGCGGCCCTCACGGCCGTTGGCGGTGGCGACGGCGGTGTACAGCGCGTTCATGGGGTGTCCTCTTCCCTCGGTCGAAGAACGTGAGGAACGGGTTTCGTTCGCTCGACAGCAATGGTTGCACACGACTTAGTTGTGCACAACTTAATGACGCATGCCGAGTACTCTGGACCCATGACGTCATCGCCGACCGCCGTACCCCCCGGACCCGAGAAGCCCGACAAGACGGACCTGCCCGACGCCGAGCTCCTGCGCCTCGACCATCAGGTCTGCTTCTCGCTGCACGCCGCCTCGCGCGCCTTCGGCGGCGTCTACCGCGATGCCCTCAAGGACCTGGGGCTCACCTATCCCCAGTACCTGGTCATGCTGGTGCTCTGGGAAGACGGCCCGCAGCCCGTCAAGGCGATAGGCGAGCGGCTGCGCCTCGACTCCGGCACGCTCTCGCCGCTCCTCAAGCGCCTTGAGACCGCAGGGCTCGTGCGGCGCGAGCGCAGCGCCGCCGATGAGCGCTCCGTCACCGTGCAGCTGACGGAGGCCGGATCCGAGCTGCGTGAGCGGGCACTGCCCGTGCCGCGCCGGATCCTCGCCGCGACCGGTATGACGGTCGAGGAGGTCCTTGCCCTGCAAGGACTCCTCGGCCGCCTGACGGGCGCTCTCGACGGGGCTCACTGAGCGGACTCGCTTCAGCGCTTCAGCGCCTCAGCGCTTCAGTTCCCGCACGTACTTCCCGAACTTCTCCAGGCCGTCGACGTTGCGCGGCCCGCTGATGCCCTCGTTGTAGTCGAGGACGAAGAAGTTGTTCTTCTTCACGGCGGGCAGTTCCTTGGTGTGCGGGGACTTCTTCAGGAAGTCGATCTTCTTCTTGGCGGGCATGTCGCCGTAGTCGAAGATGATGATGACTTCGGGCTCGGCTTTGGCGACGGCCTCCCAGTTCACCTGGGTCCACCGCTCGTCGAGGCCGTCGAAGATGTTCTTGCCGCCGGCGGCCTTGATGATGTCGTTGGGCGGGACCTGGCTGCCCGCCGTGAAGGGCTGGTCCGTGCCGGAGTCGTAGAGGAAGACGGGGACCGGGTCGCCCTTGGGAGCCTTGGACTCGACGGCGGCCACCCGCTTCTTGAGGCCGCCCACGACCTCGTCCGCCTTCTTCTCGACCTTGAAGATCTCGCCGAGGCGGTCGAGGTCCGAGTACAGGGCCTTGAAGGGGGTGACCTTCTGCGGGTGTCCGGGGTAGTTGAAGCAGCTCTCCGTGTGCATGAAGCTCTGGATGCCGAGCTTGTCCAGGATCTTCGGGGTGATGCCACGCTGGTCGCTGAAGCCCGAGTTCCAGCCCGCGACGACGAAGTCGGACTTGGCCTCCACGACGAGCTCCTTGTTGAGGAGGTCGTCGCTGAGCATCTTCACCTTGGCGTACTCCGATGCCCAAGGGGACTCGCTGACCGGCGGGTTGGCCGGGGGCATGACATAGCCGTGGACGTGCTCGGTCAGGCCCAGGCTGAACATCTTGTCCGCGCTGCCGCCCTCGTAGACCACCGCGCGCTGCGGGGTTCTGTACGTGACCGGCTCACCGCAGCGCTTCACGGTGACCTTCTCGGGTGCGCCCGAGGCCTTCGAGTCGGAGTCGACCTCCGCGCCGCAGCCGCTGAGCAGCAAAGCCGCCGCGAGCGCCGATCCGATGGTGGTACGTGTTCTGGGCATGGCCTGGTGGTGCCTTTCAGAGGGGGCTTCACAGGGGAGCCGAGGGGCTCAGTGCGTAGAGAAGTTGGGGGTCGCCGGTCAGGGGGTGGCTGATCACGCTGGCCTTGACGCCGAACACCTCGTCGACAAGACCCGTGGTGAGCACCTCTTCCGGCGTCCCCGCGGCCACCAGCGCGCCCTGGGAAAGGACCCCGACGCGGTCGCACGCGGCCGCCGCGAGGTTGAGGTCGTGCAGGACGACGAGGACGGTGAGGCCCGAGCCCTTCAGGAGTGAGAGGAGCTCGATCTGGTGGCGTACGTCGAGGTGGTTGGTCGGCTCGTCGAGGACCAGGATCCGGGGCTCCTGGACCAACGCCCGGGCAAGGAGGACGCGTTGACGTTCTCCGCCGGACAGGGTGAGTACGCCGCGGTCGGCGAGGCGGGTGAGGTCGAGGCGGGCCATTGTCCGTGCGCACAGGCTCTGTTCGCGTGCGCTGAGCGCCTGGTTCCCGCGCAGATGGGGTGCGCGGCCCAGGGCGATGACCTCCGCCACGGTGAAGTCGAGGTCCACCGCGCCGTCCTGGGCCATCGCGGCGACGACCTGCGCGCTGCGGCGCGGCGTCAGGCGCGAGAGGTCGTCGTCGCCCACCCTGACCACGCCGGAGCTCGGACGCAGCGCGCGGTAGACGCACTTGAGGGCGGTGGACTTGCCGCTGCCGTTCGGGCCGACCAGGCCGACGATCTGACCGCTGCCCACTTCGAGGGACAGGTCCCGGACGAGCAGCTTGCCGTCGATCGTCACGGACAGGCCGTCGAGTGCGAGGTCCATCTCAACGGCCCCCGAACATATAGCCCTTGCGCCGCATCAGCGCGATGAACACCGGCACCCCGACCAGCGCCGTGATGACTCCGAGCGGCAGCTCGCGCGGTGCCACAAGGGTCCGCGACAAGAGATCGACCCAGACCATGAACACCGCCCCGACCAGCGGCGCGACGGCGAGCACCCGCGCATGCGTGGCGCCGACCACCATGCGTACGAGATGGGGCATGACCAGGCCGACGAAGCTGATCGCGCCGCTCACGGCGACCATCACCCCGGTGATCAGCGAGGCGAGCAGAAGAAGACCCTTGCGGTGCCGGTCGGGGCTGATGCCCAGGCTCGTCGCTGTCTCGTCGCCGAGCGCCAGGACGTCGAGCGCCCTGCTGTAGCGGTAGAGCACGGCGAGGCCGAGCAGTACACAGGCGGCCACGACGGGCAGGGCACCCCAGCTCGCGGCGCCGAAGCTGCCCATCGTCCAGTAAAGGATCATGCTGGTCGCCTCGCTGTCCGGCGCGAAGTAGATGATCACGCTCATCACGGCCTGGAAGCCGAGCGCCATGGCCACGCCCGTCAGGACGAGCCGCAGCGGCGAGAGCCCGCCACCACGGCTCGCCGATGCGACGTACACGAGAAGCGATGCGACGAGCGCGCCGATGAACGCCCCCGCCGACACCGCGTAGATGCCGAGCGCCGCGAGCCCGCCCGTGACCGTGACGCCGACCGCGCCGACCGATGCCCCGGACGAGACGCCCAGGACGAAGGGGTCGGCGAGCGCGTTGCGCACAAGCGCCTGGATGGCGACGCCGACCGCGCTGAGACCCGCCCCCACAAGTGCCGCAAGGAGCACGCGCGGTGTGCGGATCTGCCAGATGATCTGATACGTCGTCACCTCGTCGGCGTCGATGCTCCCGCCGCTCAGCGCCGCCCAAAGCAGCCGGGCCGTGTCACCCGGCGAGACGACCGCGGAGCCCAGGCCGATGGCCACGACGACGGAGGCGAGGAGCGCGATGAAGAGCGCGGCACAGATCGCCGCCAGGCCCGCGCGGGAGGCGAGCCGGCTCCGTACGCCGTTGGCCGGTGGATCTGGTGGGGGCGCGTCGGACGCCATGGCGATGGTTGCCGTGGGGGAGAGTGCGGGCGGTGGCATGGCAGGCGATCCTTTCAAGTGGGTGCGGGGCAAGGCGTGTTGGAGTCAGCTAGGCGCTGGGCGGACTTGACGGCGCCCCGTAGGGAGCGCGGGGAACTGCGCGATCTGCCCCCACCGGGCCCGGGGGTCTGTGCACCGCACCTCCACGGAGCGCTCAGGCAGGCTCCGCCGCCTCCTCCTCCACCGGCTCCTCCACCGGCCCCGCACGAAGGACCAGCACCGCAGCCACCAGCGCCGCCGCCACCAACGCGCCGAAGGTCACGGCGATCCCCGGATATCCGGCGAGCCCGAGCCCGAGCCCGCCGAGACCCGCGCCCACGAAGACCCCGAGGCTCATCCCCGCGGCGTTCACGCTCAGGGCCGCGCCGCGCCGGGTCCCGCAGCGCCGGACGAGCAGGCTGATCACGCACGCGGCCACGACGGCGTGGCTCGCCGCGTGCAGGGACGTCATCGCGAGCGCGAGCGGCAGCCAGTGCGTGAAGTAGAAGCCCACGACCGAGACGAGCGCGGCGACCAGGCCGACGGCCAGCAACCGCTCGGTGCCGATCCGCGGCTCGGCGGAGTTCGTGATCCGTCCCGTGAGGAGGTTGCTCACGAAGAACGACGCGCCGCTGAGCGTCCACACGAACGCGAAGAGCCCGGGGTCGAGCTCGAACCGGTCGTCGTAGTAGGCCGCCAGATAGGAGAGGTAGCCCATGAACACGGCGGTGCGCAGCAGGGCGATGAGCAGCAGCGGAACGACACCGGGGATGGCCCCGAGCGCCTTGAACGAGGCGACGTAGCCCAGGCGTTCGGTGTCCGGTGCCTTCTCGACCGGCTTGTCCTTGCCGCGTACGAAGAAGACGGCGGCCAGGAGCAGCGACACCCCGGTCACGGCGAACAGGTCGCCCTGCCAGCCCCAGAACAGCGCGGGCAGCGCGATGACCGGCGCCGCCAGCATCGCCGTCATCGACTGGGTCGCCGTGACGAGCGTGGCCGCGCGCCCGGCGGCCTTCCCGGAGCCGAAGCGGTCGGCGGCCGCCGCGGTCAGCGCCGGATTGAGGACCGACGTACTGGCGCCGACGAGCAGGCAGAACACGGCGAGCAGGATGAAGTCCCCGCTCGCGCCGAGTGCGGCGGACGCGCCGAGCGCCGCGAGGCCGCCCGCTGCCGCCCACTCCTTGCGCACCCGGTCGATCAGCGGGGCGAGCGCGGTGCCCACCAGCAGGGCGGCGAGACCGCCGAGTCCGCGCAGACCACCAAGCGTGGCGACGCTGCTCTCGGCGTCCTCGGCCATGGGCACCAGGTACGTGCTGAAGATGGTGAACGGCAGCAGGCCCACCGCTGACGCGACCAGGACGGGCCACAGGGTGCGGGCCATCCGCAGGTCGCCGGGCAACTCCTCGTCAACGGCGGAGGGCCGGGAGGGCGCGGGATCCACCGCGGGGCCCTTGGAGTCGACGCTCACGCCGCCTCCCGGTAGCGGTAGAGGGGCGTCTCGTCGGCGCTGAACTGCGAGAACGCGAAGGGCTCTGCGGAGAGTCCGGTGACCCCTGCGGGCAGGAACGCGCGGGCCACGGCGCTGCCGCTCTGCGCGTACACGACCAGCGGCACCTCGTGCTCGCGGCAGTGCGCGAGGATCAGGTCGAAGGTGCCGTTGCTCAGCGTCATGCCGGTGGCGACCACGGCGTCGGCTTCCTTCAGGACCTCGGTCATGTCGTCGGTGATCTGGTCGCCCCACTGGGTCGTACGGAGATTGAGATCGCAGGGCAGACAGACGCCGCCCCGCTCACGTATCGCCGCGACGAGGGGGTTGACCACGCCGATCAGCGCCACCTTCGCGCCCGGCTCGATGTCGAGCAGCCCGGCGATGGCGGCGTCGCGGGCCTTCGCCCGGACCTCCGGGGTGCCGGTGGGCAGCGTGACGCGTTCGGCATCGGCGGAATCCCGGTGCGGGCTCACCTGCGCGAGGTAGGCGTCGAGTGCGGCGATGCGGACGGGTGTGGACTCGGCGCGCAGCAGCTTGTCGAGGGTGTGGCCCGATGCGTTCTCGCAGAATTCCGGGGCGAGTTCACCTGCCTCGAAGGAGCAGGCGCCGAAGGCCGTGCCGACCCGGAGCAGCAAGTAATGGTTGTGGTAGGTGACTTGGCTGCCTGCGAGGCGGGTGGTGTTGTACAGCCAGAACGCGCTGGTGACGGAGAGGTCCTTGGGGTCGGGGCCGTGGTCGCCCGCCAGGACGGCGTCGATGAGCTCCGCGACACTGTGGGGTGTGCGCGGCTCGGGGTGTGACATGTGGAGTTCTCTCGGTGCGATGGTTGACGTGACTAGGGAAGGTCGGGCCAGGAAGTGGCCGACACTAAGGAAGGTCGGGCCAGGAAGTGGTCGACCAGGGGTGCCTCAGCTCGTCGAGCGAGGTGATTTCATGCGGCTTCAAGGTGTCGATGTCCGGCGCGTCCGCGTGTTTCGTATAGGCGCTCTCGACATAGCGGTGACCGGTGTCCGCCGCGATGAAGACGTACGTACGGGAATCGTCGCGGCGCTGTTCCCAGAGAGTGGTCAGATAGGCGGCGCCGGTGGAGAGACCGGCGAAGATGCCGCTGGTTCTGAGGAGCGAGACCGCGCCGGACACCGCGCAGTCGAAATTCACCCAGTGCACGCGGTCGTACGCCTCGTGCCGGACATTCTTGAATTCGATGGCGCTGCCGATCCCGGCGATGATCATGTCCGGGTCGGCCACGTGCTCCGAGCCGAAGGTGACGCTGCCGAAAGGCTGTACGCCGACGAGTGACACATCCCGGCCCGCGTCGCGCAGATAGCGGGCGATGGCGCCGGTCGATGCCCCCGATCCGACCCCGCCCACCAGGGCTAGCGCCCCCTCGGGAATTTCGGCGTCGATCGTCTCGGCCACGTCGCGATAGCCGTAGTAATGAATGCTGTCGTGGTACTGACGCATCCAGTGGTACGAAGGATTCGCCTCGAGTATCTCGGCGATGCGCCGCACCCTCAGCTCCTGGTCGAGCCGGAGATTCTTGGACGGCTGCACCTGTTCCAGCGTGGCGCCGAGTATGTCCAGCTGGATGCGCAGGGTGCGGTCCACGGTCGTGGAACCCACGATGTGGCACTTCATCCCGTAGCGGTGACAGGCGAGTGCGAGGGCCTGTGCGTAAATGCCGCTTGAGCTGTCGATGAGGGTGTCGCCGGGTTTCACGGCACCCGAATCAAGAAGGTGACGGACCGCTCCCAGAGCCGAATAGATCTTCATCGTCTCGAACCGGAGACAGACCAAGTCCGGCTCCAGGGCGATGAGATCGGGTTTCTTCACCGCTTCGGCTATGTGGTCGTGCATGTCTGCCTCTGCCCCCTGTGTCCATTGCCCGTGCGTCGGTCGCCGAGCCGAGAGCATCACACTAGATGAAAATGATTGTCAAGACGGTTAGGGCTGTGGCAGCCTGTGGATCCGGAGGCGTCGGAACGTTGAGAGGAGATCTGTGAAGCTGTCCCAGGAGGTCGGGCCGCGGCACCGTCCCGCGGGTGCGGGACCGGCCGGAACCGGAGGCGGAGTGCGTACCGGAACCGGAGCCGGAATGCGCACCGGAGTGGGCGCCGGAGTCGGAACCGGAGTGGGCACCGCCTTCGGGACCTTCGGTGAGCTGCTGCAGGGCGTGCTGCCGGAGGAGGACGGGGACTTCCTGGTGACGCTGCCCGTGGCGCGGTGGACGATGGCCACGTTCCGGCAGGAGCTCGGCTCCGGCTCAGGGGATGTGGTGGTCCGTCCCGCAGGGAAGACCAAGGCGCTCCAACTGGCGCGTACGATCAGCGAGTTGGCTGAGCGGCGGACCGGCGTGCCGACCGGGGGAACCCTCCGCGTCAACAGCGTCATCCCCGAGGGCAAGGGTCTTGCGAGCTCATCCGCCGACCTCGTCGCGACCGCGCGTGCGGTCGGGCAGGCGCTGCGGGTCGAGATGCCGCCGTCCCGGATCGAGCGGCTGCTCGCGGACATCGAGCCCACGGACGGGGTGCTCTATCCGGCGATCGTCGCCTTCCACCACCGCACCGTGCGCCTGCGCGGCGTCCTCGGCTCACTCCCGGTGATGGCAGTGGTGGGGATCGACGAGGGTGGTTCGGTCGACACCGTCGACTTCAACCGCATCCCCAAGCCGTTCACCCTGGCCGACCGCCACGAGTACGCGCGCCTGCTCGACCGCCTCAGCCGCGCCGTCCGCCACCGCGACCTTGCGGAGGTCGGCAGGGTCGCGACCCGCAGCGCGCAGATGAATCAACTCCTGCGCCACAAGTGGTCGTTGGAGCCGATGCGGGAGATCTGTCGGGAGGTGGGAGGCCTGGGCGTCGCCGTCGCGCACAGCGGCACGACGCTGGGCATCCTGCTCGACACCGGCGACCCCTCGTACACGCAGCGCGTCAGTGCGGCGGCGCAGGCGTGCGGGGAGCTGGCGGGTGGGGTGACCGTGTACCGGACGCTGAGTTTTCCCGGGGGAGCCGGGGGCGCCGGAGGATCCGGAGCCGCGAACCGTCCGGTTTAGAAGAACACCCCGCACCGCAGCAGCACGTTCGCGTACGGCGTGGCCTCGCCCGTGCGTACCACCAGGCGGGCCGTCGTCGTGCGGCGCTTGAGTTCCTCGTGCGGGATCAGGGCGAGGGGCGTGACGCGGGCGGCCAGGAGTCGGGCCGTCGCCGGGTTCGCATCCTGGACCTCCGTCGCCGCTGTGCCGCCCTCCGTCACCAGCTCGGCGAGCAGCCCGTCAAGTACCTCCGCGAAGGACGGGACCCCGGCCCGGAAGGCCAGGTCGACGACCCGCGGGCCCGGCGGGATGGGCATACCGGCGTCGCAGATCAGGACTGTGTCTCCGTGGCCCAACTCGGCCAGAGCGCCGGAGAGATGGCGGTTGAGGATGCCGGTCTTCTTCACGCGGAGGCCGCCTCTTCCTGCGCCGGTGCCGGTGCCGGGACCTGGTCGGCCGTCGGGTACGACTCCTGCGCGCCCTGCCGGGTGACCGAAGCGGCCCCGACGCGCGCCGCGTACGCCGCCGCCGTCGGGAGGTCGTCGCCCAGGCCCAGGCGCCAGGCCAGGGCTGCCGTGAAAGCGTCGCCGGCGCCGGTCGTGTCCACCGCGTCGACCTTCGGGCTCGGCACGGCGACGGGGGAGCCGCTGCCGTCCGCCGTCAGCGCTCCGTCCGCGCCCAGGGTGATCACCACGGAGCGGGGACCGAGGGCGAGCAATGCCCGCGCCCAGTCCGCGGGGGAATCGGAGGTGCCCGCGTCATCGCCCAGGATGTAGCGCGCCTCGTGCTCGTTCACGACCAACGGGTCGCAGGCGGAGAGGACTTCGGGCGGCAGGGGAGCCGGAGGCGACGGGTTCAGTACGAAGCGGGTGGCCGCCGGCAGCGTGCGTACGACCTCCGTGACCGTCTCGATGGGGATCTCCAGCTGGGTCGAGATCACCCGGGACGCGGCGAGCAGGCTGCCCGCCGCGCGGATGTCCTCCGGGGTCAGCCGGGCATTGGCGCCCGGCGAGACCACGATGCTGTTGTCGCCCGAGGGGTCAACGGTGATCAGCGCGACGCCCGTGGGCGCCCCGCCGACCAGGACGCCGACCGTGTCCGCGCCCGCCGCGCGCTGCGAGTCGAGCAGGAGCCGCCCGTGGGCGTCGTCGCCGACCCGCGCGAGCAGGGCGGTACGGGCGCCGAGGCGGGCCGCCGCGACCGACTGGTTGGCGCCCTTGCCACCGGGATGCGTGGCGAGGTCGGAACCGAGGACCGTCTCGCCGGGGGCGGGGCGGCGCTCGACTCCGATCACCAGGTCGGCGTTGGCCGAACCGACGACCAGGAGGTCGTACGTGGCGTCGTCGTGGTCGTGGTCGTGCATCTGTGAATCCAGCTCCTGCTCGTACGGGGTCGGGGCTATGGACGGGGTCGGGGCTACGGCGACGAGGCCGCCGTCAGGAGAAGTCGGCCACGTTCTTCTTCGTGACCACCTTCACCGGGACCTTCACCATCGTCTCGACGTCCTTGCCCCGCGCCGCGTTCACCGCGTTCCGCACGGCGATCCGGCCGAGCTCCTTCGGCTGCTGCGCCACGGACGAGTACAGCGTGCCCGCCTCGACCGCCTTGAGTCCGTCGGGAGTTCCGTCGAAGCCCACCACCGAGACCGACTTGCCGGCCTTGCCGCCGAGCGCCTTGGCGGCGCCGAGGGCCATCTCGTCGTTCTCGGCGAAGACGCCGTCGATGCCGGGGTTGGACTGCATGAGGTTCGTCATGACGTCCAGGCCCTTGGTGCGGTCGAAGTCCGCGGGCTGGGAGGCGACGACCTTGATGCCGGGGTACTCCTTGATGCCATCGGCGAAGCCCTTGCCGCGCTCGCGGCTCGCCGACGTGCCCGCGACGCCTTGCAGGGTGACGATCTTGCCCTTGCCGCCCAGCTTCTCCGCGAGGGTCTTCGCGGCGAGCTTGCCGCCCGCGACGTTGTCGGAGGCGACGAGCGCCGCCGCCTTCGCCTTGTTCACGCCGCGGTCGGCGGCGATCACCGGGATGTCCGACTTGTTGGCTCCGCGCACCGCCGGGCCCACCGCGTCCGAGTCGACCGGGTTGACGATGATCGACTTCATGCCTTCGCCGGTGAAGTTCTGCAACTGGTTGGTCTGCTGTGACGCGTCGTTCTGCGCGTCCGTGACCGTGAGGTCGATGCCGGCCTTCTTGGCCTCCGCCTGCGCACCCTCCTTCATCTGGACGAAGAAGGGGTTGTTGAGGGTGGAGAGCGACATGCCGACCTTCGTCGTCGTGCCGGAGGACGAGTCCTTGTTGAAGAAGGAGATGCCGCCGATGACGGCGGCCACCAGCACGGCCGCGATACCGAGCTTCAGGACCTGCGGTCCCTTCTTCCCGCCACCCGCCGCCGCGCCCGTCGAGGCTCCGGGAGTCGCCCCGGCCTTACGGCGCAACGTGTCGAGCAGCACCGCGAGCGCGATGACGACACCGATCACGACCTGCTGCCAGAAGGCCGACACGGAGAGGAGGTTGAGGCCGTTGCGCAGGACCGCCAGGATCAGCGCGCCGATCAGGGTGCCCGACGCCTTGCCGACACCGCCCGCCAGGCTCGCGCCGCCGATGACGACCGCGGCGATCGCGTCCAGCTCGTAACCCTGCGCGGCCTGCGGCTGCGCGGAGACAAGACGGGAGGCGAGGACGATGCCCGCGACAGCGGCGAAGAGGCCCGCGAGGCCGTAGATGACGAGCTTCTGCCGCTTGACCCGCAGGCCGGAGAGGCGGGCGGCTTCTTCGTTGCCGCCGATCGCGTACATGGAACGGCCGATGTACGTACGGGCCAGGATGAGGGCCGTGATCAGACCCATCGCGATCATCACGATGACCGGGACCGGCAGCCAGCCGCCGATCGTGTCACCGAGGTTGGAGACCGAGTCGGGGAACGGGATCGGGCTGCCCTGCGAGATGACCAGGGAGAGGCCGCGGGCCACCGACAGCATGGCCAACGTCGCGATGAACGGCGGGAGTTTGCCGTACGAGACGAGCAGTCCGTTGACGAAACCGCACGCTATGCCCGTCCCGACGGCGAAGACGACTGAGAGCCAGACCGGAAGGCCCTGTGAAGTCGCGCTCCAGGCAAGGACGGTGGCCGAGAGCGCGGCCACCGAGCCGACCGACAGGTCGATGCCCGCCGAGACGATGACGAAGGTGACGCCGAACGCGAGGATCGCCGTGACGGCGGCCTGCACGCCCACGTTGAGCAGGTTCTGGGTGGTGAGGAAGTCGCCGGAAAGCAGCGACATCGCCACGAGCAGGACGACCAGGGCGCTCAGCGCGCCGTTGTCGAGCAGCACGCGGCGGAGACCGGTGGCGCCACCCGCGTTGCTCTTCAGCGTTTCAGTGGCCACGGGAGGCCTCCCCTTCGGTTGTTCCGTTCTGACCTGCTGCTGATGATGTTTCTGCCGTCGCCGTGCTGACGGCGAGTGCCATCACCGCGTCCTGCGTGGCTTCGCCCGCCGCGAGTTCGCCCGCGATGCGGCCCTGCGCCATGACGAGCACGCGGTCGCTCATGCCGAGGACCTCGGGCAGATCGCTCGAGATCATCAGGACCGCGTGCCCTGAAGCCGTCAGCTCGTTGATGAGCTGGTAGATCTCGACCTTCGCGCCCACGTCGATGCCGCGCGTCGGCTCGTCGAGGATCAGCACCTTGGTGTCGGCGAGCAGCCACTTGCCGATGACGACCTTCTGCTGGTTGCCGCCGGATAGCGTGCGCACGTGCTGGCCGAGCCCGGCCATCCGCACGCCGAGCTGCTCGGCGATCCGGGCCGCCGCGACACGCTGCCCCTTGAGGTCCACGAGCCCGGAGCGCGTCGCCGAACGCAGCGTCACCAGACCGAGGTTCTCCTGCACGGAGGCGTCGAGCAGGAGCCCCTGGCCCTTGCGGTCCTCCGGTACGAGGCCGATGCCGGCGCCCATCGCGGCGATGACGTCATGCCGGGGCAGCCGTTCACCGCGTACGTCCACGGAACCCGCGTCGTACGGATCGGCGCCGAAGACGGCACGCGCCACCTCGGTCCTGCCCGCACCGACGAGTCCCGCGAGGCCGACGACCTCACCGGCCCGCACCTCGAAGCTGACGTCGTGGAAGACGCCGTCACGGGTGAGGCCGTCGACGGTGAGCAACGCGCCCCCGGTATCCGGGCGTTCGCGCGGGTACTGCTGCTCGATGCTCCGGCCCACCATCAGCCGTACGAGCTCGTCCTCGGCGGTCGACGCGGGCACCTGGTCGACGCTGCGTCCGTCGCGCAGGACGGTGACGCGGTCGCCGAGTGCGGCGATCTCTTCCAAGTGGTGGGTGATGAAGACGACGCCGACGCCGTCCGCGCGCAACTGCCGCACGATCGCGAAGAGTTTGTCGACCTCTTCGCTCGTCAGGACGGCCGTCGGCTCGTCCATGATCAGGACGCGGGCCTCCAGGCTGAGCGCCTTGGCGATCTCCACCATCTGGAGCCGTGCGATGCCCAGTTCGCGCACCTTGGCGCGCGGCGACACCTGGACGCCGACCCGCTTCAGGAGCTTCTCGGCGGCCTCCTCCATCGCCTTCCGGTCGATCATCCCGAAGCGGCGCGGCTGGCGGCCCAGGAAGATGTTCTCGGCGACGGTGAGGTCGGGTACGAGGTTGAACTCCTGGTAGATCGTGGCGATGCCGAGCCGTTCGGCGTCCTGCGCGCCGTGGATGCGGGTCTCTTTCCCGTCCACGAGGATGCGGCCGCTGTCGGGGCGGTAGGCGCCGGAGAGCATTTTGATGAGCGTGCTCTTGCCCGCGCCGTTCTCGCCGAGCAGGACGTGCACCTCGCCGCGGCGCAGGTCGAAGTCGACTGAGTCGAGGGCGACGACGCCGGGGAAGGTCTTGCGTATGCCTTCGATCCGCAGCAGTTCGGCCGCCTGCGGCAGTTCGGCTCCCTGCAGCAGTTCGGCCGCGTCGTGCTCTGTGGCGCGCGGCAACTCGTCCGGGTTGCTCACGTGGTGCTCCTCTGGTCGTTGGGGGACTCGCCGCAGGAGCGGCGTACGACGAGACGTGCGGGCAGGGTGACGGACCGGGGGCTTCTGCCCTCGATCCGGTCGACCAGGGCCTGCACGGCGGCTCGCCCCAGATCGCCGGTCGGCTGGGCGATGGCGGTGATCGGCGGATCGGTGTGCACGAACCACGGGATGTCGTCGAAGGCGGCGAGCGCGATGTCGTGCGGGACGCGCAGGCCGTGCGCCCGGATCGCGTCGAGCGCGCCGAGTGCCATGAGGTTGTCGGCGGCGAAGACGGCGTGGGGCCGCTCGGGCAGCGCGAGGAACCGCTCGGTGGCGCGGCGCCCACTGTCCGCCTGGAAGTCGCCCTGCCCGATGTACTCGTCGGGCAGCGGGAGCCCGTACGCGCCGAGCGCCTCGCGGAAGGCGTCGACGCGCTCGCTGCCGGTCGTGGTGGCCGCGGGCCCCGCGATGATCGCGAGCCTGCGGTGGCCGATGGCGTGGAGGTGGGCGACCAGGTCACGGACGGCTTCGCGGCCGTCGGCGCGGACGACGGGGACGTCCACGCCGGGGATCCAGCGGTCCACGAACACCATCGGCGTGCTGGAGCGCGCGGTGTCGAGCATCAGCGGGGAGCCGCCGTCGGTGGGGGAGACAAGGAGTCCGTCGATCCTGCGGTCCAGGAGCGTACGCACATGGTGGTCCTGCAGCTCGGGCCGCTCGTCGGCGTTGCCGATGATCACGCTGTAGCCGAGTTCGCGGGCCGCCTCCTCGACGGAGCGGGCCAGGGCCGTGAAGTACGGGTTCAGTACGTCGCTGATGACCAGGCCGAGGGTGCGGGTCTGGGCGGTGCGCAGTGAGCGGGCGACGGCGTTCGGGCGGTAGCCGAGTTTCTCCGTCGCGGCGATGACGCGGGCCCGTGCGGCCGGGCTGACCGAGGGGTGACTGTTCAGGACGCGCGAGACCGTGGCGACGGATACGCCTGCCTCGGCCGCGACGTCCTTGATGCTCGCCATCGCCGGTCCACCTCCTTGTGGAATCGATTACACGGAGGATTGGAATCGATTACACGGGTGGGTGGCAAGACCCTGAGGGGGCAGCGAGACCAGATTGTGATGCGAGGTGCTCAGGTGAGCGGAGGGAGTGAAGCTTCTTCCGGACCGCTACCGGATCACTTGAACGGCACCGTCAGCCACGGGCTGTCCGGATCCGAGACCAGCTCACGGTGGGCCCGGAGTACCGACGTGTACCAGTCGCCGAACTGCTCCTCGTCGAAGTGGAGGCAGCGGCCGAGGACGTAGCCCGCGGAGAACTCCTCCCAGGAGGCGTATGTCGCCCGGGCCGCGCCGCTCGCGCGCTCGATGGCCGTTTCGAGCTCGGCGTGGCTCGCGTACCGCGCGCCCCGGCCCCACCGGGCCATTTTCGAGGCGCGGCCGATGTCCCAGGCCGCGACCGTGCGGACATGGCCGTCGGGCGGCAGGAGGCCGTCGGCGCGGAAGCGGGACTCGTAACGGATGATCTTGCCGACGAGGCCGCGCAGCGTGGCTACGAAGTCGTCCAGATCGGGGTCGTCGCCCGGCTTGTGCGGGGCATCGGGTCCCTCGCTCTCGAACACGCGGTTGCGGAGCGTCACCTCCACGCACTGGCGCCACAGCTCGGGGTCGACGCGCGGGCCGAACTGCTCGATCAGCGACGTACGGGCGCCGAGGACGAAGTCCCAGTACCACGGGCTGACTTCACGGCTCAGGAGCCGCTCCTGCGTGGTGAGCCACTCCTCGCGGCTATGCACGCCCCACCACTCCTCCAGACGCTCGACCTCGGAGTTGTACCCCGCGCCGTGCCAGTCGAGGGTGTTCCATGCGTCGCCGTTGGCGAAGCAGAGGTGGGCGCCGCAGGCCAGGCCGTGCAGCAGCGTGGGGGATCGAGGGGCGCCGGTGCGGCGGGTGTCGATGCGGTCGTGCAGGCCGTCACCGGCGAAATGGTCCTCGTGCAGGTCCGCCCAGACGGCACGTTCCTCGTCGGTCGTCATGAAGAACTGCTGGCAGGGTGTGGCCGCGTTGACCACCAGGAGGTCGATGTCGTCGGGCAGTTCGGCGGCGAGCGTGCCGAGCGTGACGAACTCGTACACCACCTCGGGGTGTGGCCGCGGGAGCACTCCGGCGGTGTACATCTGGGCGATCCGGCGGCCGTCGGGGAGGTCGAAGGTGAGGACGGGGCGCGCGGCCGAGCCCGGCTCGACGTCGTCGACCCTCACGGGGCGGTACAGGCCGGTGAGGGCTATCGCCCGCAGGTAGGTGTACCCGTCGTCGGCCTCGCTCAGTTCGTACAGGTGCTCTTCGAGGTCGGCGGGGGCCTGCCAGGGGGTGCCGTCGTCGGGGGCGTCGACGTAGGGGAAGACGTCGTCGTGGTACTCGTCCTCGGCTGCCGGGGCGTGCATGGGAAGGCTCCGTTTCGGGTGGTGCGCGCGCGGTGTCGGGGTGCTGCTCGACATGGTTTTCGGGGGCACGTCCGGGTGGATCTTGAACGGTATCCGATGACGCGCCAGGGGGACGAGGCGAGTTACGACTCCGCCGCCGCGTCCACGGCCCTGCGCTCCAGCTCGGCAAGGCGCGCGTCGGCCGCCGCGCGGCCGTGGTCGGTGTCCTGCAGCGACAGGTGCAGACGCTGGGCCCGTATCGCCTGGGTGTAGTCGCCGATCAGTGCCAACTCATCGCGCAGTACGGCCAGTTGTGCCGGGTCGGGGCCCGTGTCGTCCAGCTCGCGGATCAGATAGGCGCGCGCCGCCTCCACCATCCCCTGCTCCCGTGCGAGTTCGAGCCAGGTGGATTCGGGTTCGTCGTCGGGGTCGACGCCGTAGTTGGAGTCGTCGAACGAGCGCGCCCACTCCTGGACCTGACCGGCCTCCCGCGGAAGCCCGGCGAGGCCGCACCAGGTGTCGTACGTCGTCTCGTGCACCTCGCGCAGCAGGGGCAGGTCCTCGGCCAGGCCGTGGAGCCCCACCAGGACGACGGCGAGCCGCAGTTCGTCGGACATGGAGGCGTCGGCCTCGTGCTTGAGGAGATGGCGCAGGAGGGCGCGGTCCGTGTTCCGCCGGTCGTACTGCGCGGCACGCAGCACCGCCACTCTGCGCGCCCGGTCCACGGCCACGCCGTCCCAGGCCGTGCGGTCGCCCGTCCGCAGCAGGGTCAGATCGGTGCGACCCTTGGCGAGCACCTGTTCCCACAGGGGCGGGCGGGGATGCGGATCGAGGCGCTTGTACGCCAGGTGCTCGACGGCGTTGAGGAGAAGGTGGTCCGGCTCGGTGCGCAGGAGCGCGGCGTGCAGGCGCGCGACGAGCTGTACGGGGGAGCGCTCCGGGAGCCCGAGCGCTGCTCGAAGCTCGGCGCGGTGCGCGTCGAGGTCGGGCACGCAGTCCTCGCGGAAGTCGCCCTCCGTGTCGGCGATCTCGGCGAGTATCCGTGCCTCGCCGTCGGTCGGCGACAGGCGTACGTAGTCCTGCCAGCCGGGCAGGCCGACGAGGATCTCCAGAGTCTCGTCCACGCTGTCCCCGATGACCCCGGCGGACCCCTCGGAATCGGCGTACAGAACGGACCCGTCCCCGCACACGAAATACGTGCCCCCGGAATCGTCCCCCGCGATCGGTTCCAGCGGGCCGCCCGACGCGAGGCGGACCTCTTCGACGTGGTCCGCGCGGGACAGATCGAATGCGAAAGGGAACGCGGCCAGCTCGGCCAGACGCGGGTCCTGTCGCAGCAGACGGAGTGCACGTTCGGTCATGCTTCGAAAGTAACAGCGGTCACTGACGACAGACCCACAACAGGACTACCTGATTCCCTATGCGGTTTCCGATCCTTTTCTAGCGGAATGGGGGATTCGTGGAACTTGAGTGAGGTGCCGCGAGTCTTCTCTGGTGTGAGGGGCGGCCATTGACCAGGTCGCTCAACCGGCCGCACGGCAGGGGCCATCGCATTTGCATTGATCAACCGAATTGATCAACTGCGTGGAGCAACACGGGGGTGTTCATCTTGACCGACATCATTGAGCACATCACGGACCGTCCGCCGGGTACGCGGGCCGACACGGACGCGGACACGGGCGCGACATCGGCACCGGCGTCGCGGGAGCTGACGCCGTACGTCACGCCGCTTCCGGTGCCGCCGGTCCTGCGGCCGGACTCCGTGGACGTGCGGGACGAGACCGATGTGCCCGCGGAGACCGAGATCGCGCTGCGCCCGGCCTGGATCCGGCTGCACCCGCAGCTGCCGCCGACCCAGATGTGGGGGTATGACGGCTCTGTACCGGGCCCGACCATCGAAGTGCGGCGCGGGCGGCGCATCCGGATCGCCTGGACCAACCGCATCCCGAAGGGCAGCGAGTATCCCGTCACCTCCGTGGAGGTGCCGCAGGCCGATCCGCGACCCAGCACCCTGCCGGGCCGCGCGGGCGTCGAGCCGAACAAGGACGTGGCCGCGCTGCCTGCCTGGTCCGTGACACATCTGCACGGCGCGCAGACCGGCGGGGGCAACGACGGATGGGCGGACAACGCCGTGGGATTCGGCGACGCCCAGCTCTCCGAGTATCCGAACGACCACCAGGCGGTGCAGTGGTGGTATCACGACCACGCCATGAACATCACCCGCTGGAACGTCCAGGCGGGTCTGTACGGCACGTATCTGGTGCGGGACGACGAAGAGGACGCACTCCACCTCCCCTCCGGGGAGCGTGAGATCCCGCTGCTGCTCGCCGACCGGAACCTGGACACGGACGAGGACGGACGTCTGAACGGCCGCCTGCTGCACAAGACCGTGATCGTCCAGGCCGAGAACCCGGAGACGGGCAAGCCGGTCTCGGTGCCCTTCACGGGCCCGTACAGCACGGTCAACGGCCGCATCTGGCCGTACGCGGACGTCGACGCGGCCTGGCACCGCTTCCGTCTGGTGAACGCGTCGAACGCCCGTGTCTACGACCTCGTCCTCGTCGACGAGGACAACAATCCCGTGCCCGGCGTCCTGCACCAGATCGGCAGCGACGGCGGCCTGCTGCCGCGTCCCGTGCCGGTCGACTTCGACGAGGCGCTGCCCACGCTCACCGTCGCCCCGGCCGAGCGGATGGACCTGCTGATCGATTTCCGCGCGCTCGCGGGCACCCGGGTACGCCTGGTGAACAAGGGCAGGGATCAGGCCCCCGGGGTGCCGGACCCGGCGAACGACGTGCGCTATCCGCAGGTCATGGAGTTCCGTGTGCGGGACGCCGAGTGCGAGGACCCCTTCTCGCTCCCGGAGATCCTCTCGGGCTCGTTCCGCCGGATCAGCCATGACATCGAGCACGGCCACCGCCTGATCGTCCTGACGCCGCCCGCCACGAAGGGCGGCGGGGGCCACCCGGAGATCTGGGAGATGACCGAGGTCAAGGACGCGGGCGGCATCCAGCTCCCGACCGAGGGAGTCATCCAGGTCACGGGCGCCAACGGGAAGGCGAAGACCTACCGCAGGACCGCCCGCACCTTCAACGACGGCCTGGGCTTCACCATCGCCGAGGGCAGCCACGAGCAGTGGAGCTTCCTGAACCTCGCGGTGAACCCGCCGGTGACCCACCCCATGCACATCCACCTGGCCGACTTCCAGCTCATGGGCCGCGACGCGTACGACGTGTCAGGCTTCGACGTCACCGTGGGCGGCACCCGGGCGCCGGTCGCCTTCGACCCGAAGCGGGAGATCCCCCTCGCCCCGAACGAGCGAGGCTGGAAGGACGTCTTCCTGGTTCCCGGTGGCCAACTGCTGCGGGTGATGGGCAAGTTCGACGGCGCCTACGGCCGCTTCATGTACCACTGCCACCTCCTGGAACACGAGGACATGGGCATGATGCGGCCCTTCGTGGTCATGCCGAAGGAGGCCCTGAAGTTCGACCACGGGGCGGGGCACGGAGGCCACGACGGGCATGGCGCGAGCGGGCACCAGGAAGGTCACACGGGCTGACAGGGCCCGCGGCCGGCCTGGAGCTCGTCCGGGGCGCGCACGTCACGCGGTCACGGTGTCCGTCGTACTCGGTCCCGCACATGTGGACGTCACTCGTTCGTGAATCGTCGCGCCGGGTCACGCCGGGTAGGGCTGTGGCCGGAGGCGAGCCATGGAACAGACTGCGTTGCGTCCCAAGCCGATGCCCGGACAGGAGCACGGCAGGGGTGGGAAGTTCGGCACAGACGGCAAGTTCGGTATCCGCCACAGGTTCGGCATCGGCCGAAAGCCCGGTGCCGGCCGGACACCCGGTGCGGGGCGGGCACCCGGCACGGGCCGCAGGCCCGGCCCCGGCCACCGTCCGCATGCCGCCCGGCGGCGCGGACGGCGGCTCGCCACCCTGCTCTTCGGACTGCTCTTCTCGGCCGTCCTCGTGCTGTCGGGGGTGGGGCTCGGCACGGTCAGCGCCACCGTCATCGGCATGAGCAAGCTCGCCGACATGCAGAAGGAGGCGCAGGCGAAGGCGGGCGCCGTGCCCAAGCCCTCCGCCCCGCCGAAGCCGCCGCCGAACCCGCCTCCGAACCCGACCGAGAAGGAGCCCGAGAAGCCCGCAAAACCCG
Organism: Streptomyces sp. NPDC056486; assembly: GCF_042795295.1. NCBI lineage: Bacteria > Bacillati > Actinomycetota > Actinomycetes > Kitasatosporales > Streptomycetaceae > Streptomyces > Streptomyces sp. NPDC056486. The sequence continues at coordinate 25,924 of NZ_JBHTSF010000065.1, read as the reverse complement.
AGAAGGCCGCTGAGCGGGCCGCCGCGCGCCCCGCCATCGGCGTGGAGGCCGTCGACGCACCCAAGAGCTCCGGAGCCCTGCTCGTCGGCGTGCACAGCCCCGGCCCCGGCCACAGTGCCGGTCTCGTACGTGGCGACGTACTGCTCGCCTTCGGCAAGACCCGTATCGCGTCGGCCAAGGCTCTTGCGGCTGCGGTCGCCGCCGCTGATCCGGGAAGGAACGTCACTGTGACCGTCCGCCACGTGAGCGGACAGCGGCAGTCCCTGCTGGTGACGCCGGGCTTCGTGACGTGAGGTGGCGTGGCTCGACAAGATCCAGGAGGGGCGGTGCGGGGCGGCGCGGAACGGTGTGGGGCGTGACGGGGGTTGCCGTAACCCGGTCGCGCACGCGCGGCGGTGCGGGCAGGATCGGCTTCATCGGCAGCGCGCCGTACGCGCAGCAGTGAGCAGCCCTGGAGGCCCCCATGACCGGCACGACCGGCACCCCCGCGCCCTTCACCGCCGACGACTACAAGGCCCGTATGGACCGCGCCGCGGCCACCGCGGCGGACGCGGGGCTCGCCGGACTGCTCGTCGCGCCCGGCCCCGACCTGGTCTGGCTCACCGGCTACCAGCCGGTCGCCACCGAGCGCCTCACCGTCCTCGTGCTCGCCGCGGGGCAGGAGCCGGTGCTCGTGGTGCCCACCCTGGAGGCCCCGGACGCGGAACGCGCGGCGGGCGCGGGCGCGCTCGCCCTGCGCGACTGGACCGACGGCAAGGATCCCTACGCCACGACCGCGCCGCTCCTGGACGTCGACGGCCGCTTCGGCATCAGTGACAACTCCTGGGCCATGCATCTCCTCGGCTTCCAGAACGAGCTGCCGAACACCTCCTACGTGTCCCTCACCGAAGCGCTCCCCATGCTGCGCGCCGTCAAGGACGCCGCGGAACTCGAGCGCCTCACGGCGGCCGGTGCCGCCGCCGACTCGACGTACGAAGAGATCAAGAAGGTTCCCTTCGCGGGCCGCAAGGAGACCGATGTCGCCGCCGATCTCGCCGATCTGCTGCAGCGGTTCGGGCACTCCCAGGTCGACTTCACCATCGTCGGCTCAGGTCCGAACGGCGCCAACCCGCACCATGAAGCAGGCGATCGCGTCATCGGACACGGCGACATGGTCGTCCTCGACTTCGGCGGCCTGATGCACGGCTACGGCTCGGACACCTCGCGCACGGTGCACGTGGGCGAGCCCGGTGCCGAAGAACAGAAGGTCCACGACATCGTGCGCGAGGCGCAGGAGGCCGGCTGCCGCGCGGTGCGGCCCGGCGGCGCCTGCCAGGACGTCGACAGGGCGGCGCGGGCGGTGATCACCGATGCCGGGTACGGCGAGTACTTCATCCACCGCACCGGGCACGGCATAGGCGTCACCACCCATGAGCCGCCCTACATGATCGAGGGCGAGGAACTGCCCCTCGTGCCCGGGATGTGCTTCTCCGTGGAGCCCGGCATCTATCTGCCGGGCCGCTTCGGAGTGCGCATCGAGGACATCGTGACGGTCACCGACGACGGCGTACGGCGCCTCAACTCCACGCCGCGCGAGCTTGCGATCGTCAACTGACGTCCGCCATCGGCACTGACGTCCGCCATCGGCTTCATGGTGTCGCGAGCACCGCGCACGACTCGGCGGGCAGCCGCAGCAGCCCGTCCGCGCCGGGTGCGGTGACCGGCGTCCAGGCCGCGAGCACCCGTGAGCCCCGACCGCCCAGCGGGATGTCGACCGCCTCCTTGCCGAGGTTCACCGCGATCCGTACGTCGCCGCGCCGGACCGCGAACCAGCGCTGTTCCTCGTCGTGGGCGACCCGGAGCGCCGCCAGGTCGGGGTCGAGGAGGTCGCCGCGGGCGCGGCGCAGGGCGATCAGTTCGCGGTACCAGGCAAGCACGCGCGCGTGGGGGTCGGTCAGGGGCTCGGCCCAGTCGAGACAGGACCGGTCCCTGGTGGCCGGGTCCTGCGGATCCGGGATGTCGTCCTCGGCCCAGCCGTGCGCCGCGAACTCGCGGCGCCTGCCCCGGCGCACGGCATCCGCGAGCTCGGGATCGGTGTGGTCGGTGAAGAACTGCCAGGGCGTGGCGGCGCCCCACTCCTCGCCCATGAACAGCATCGGGGTGAAGGGGCCGGTGAGGATGAGCGTGGCCGCGCAGGCGAGGAGGCCGGGGGAGAGGGTGGCGGAGAGCCGGTCCCCTTGTGCGCGATTGCCGATCTGGTCGTGGGTCTGCGTATAGCCGAGGAAGCGGTAGGCGGGCGTCCGTGCGGGGTCGACGGGGCGCCCGTGCCTGCGCCCCCGGAAGGTCGAGTACGTACCGTCGTGGAAGAAGCCGCCCGTCAGCGTCTTGGCGAGCGCGGCGAAGGGCGCGTGGGCGAAGTCTTCGTAGTAGCCGTGTGATTCGCCGGTGAGGGCGCAGTGCAGCGCGTGGTGGAAGTCGTCGTTCCACTGCGCGTGCAGGCCGAGACCGCCCGCCCGGCGCGGGGTGATGACACGCGGATCGCCCTGGTCGGACTCGGCGATGAGCGAGAGCGGCCTGCGGAGCTCGACGGCGAGATCGTCCACGGCCGCCGACAGTTCCTCGAGGAAGTGGCACGCGCGCGTGTCGCGCAGCGCGTGCACGGCGTCCAGGCGCAGGCCGTCCAGGCGGTAGTCGCGCAGCCAGGCGAGCGCGCTGCCGATCAGATACGCGCGCACCTCGTCCGAGCCGGGGGCGTCGAGGTTGACCGCGGCGCCCCACGGAGTGTGGTGGGTTTCGGTGAAGTAGGGCCCGAACGCGGGCAGATGATTGCCGGAGGGGCCGAGGTGGTTGTGGACGACGTCGAGCACGACGCCCATGCCGTGCGCGTGGGCGGCGTCGACGAAGCGCTTCAGTGCGTCGGGCCCGCCGTACGGCTCGTGCACGGCCCACAGGGACACGCCTTCGTACCCCCAGCCGTGCCGCCCCGGGAACGGGCAGAGCGGCATCAGCTCCACATGGGTGACACCCAGCTCGGCGAGGTGGCCGAGCCGCCCCGCGGCTGAGTCGAGCGTGCCGTCCGGTGTGTACGTCCCCACGTGCAGCTCGTACAGGACCGCGTCCCGCACCCCGCGCCCCGACCAGGGCGCGCGCCACGCGTACCGGTCGTGGTCGACGACGGCGCTGAGCCCGTCGGGTCCTTCCGGCTGGCGCCGCGAGCGGGGGTCGGGCAGCACGGGGCCGCCGTCGAGCGAGAAGCCGTAGCGGGCCCCCTCAGTGGCGTCCGCCTCCGCCGTCCACCACCCGGCCCGGCCGTCGGCGCGCTCCAACGCGCGCGTGGATCCCTCGCACAGCAGCGCGACGTGCTCGGCCCCGGGTGCCCACACCTCGAACTCCACCGACAGTTCCCCCTCGTCTGTGATCCGCTGACGGCCATCCGTCTTCATTCGTACGTCATCCGTGGTCACGTCGGTCCATCGTGCTGCAGAAGTGATCGGCCCGCGGTCGTTCCGCGTTATCTGGACACCCCGGCCGCATCTGGACACTCCGGCCGCGCTGACAGACAATCACGAGGGTGACGTCGTCCTTTGAGATCCACATGCACCCCGCGCGGCTGACCGATGCCGAGCGGGACAGGGCGCTGAAGGTGCTCAGAGAGGGCGCTGCCCTCGGCAGGCTGTCGCACGACACGTTCGTGCGGCGCATGGAGCTGGCGCTCGCCGCCCGCCAGCTCGACGAACTCCACGCGCTCACCGCCGATCTGCGGACCGAGGGACGTCTCTCGCGTGTGGTGTTCGGCGCCGTCGGCGCGGTCTCCGGGTTCACGGTCCGGCTGCGCAGGGCCTGGCAGGCCGAGAAGCTGCCCAAGCTGCTCCTTCCGGTGCCGGGGAACCCGTATCCGCTGCGGATCGGCCGCGACCCGGCGAACGGGCTCAGGCTCAGCCACGAGACGGTCTCCCGGGTGCACGCCGAGCTGAGCAGGCAGGGCGGCATGTGGGTGCTGCGTGACCTCGGCTCGACCAACGGCACGTCCGTGAACGGCCGCAGGGTGACGGGTGTGGCCGTCGTCCAGGACGGCGATCAGGTCAGCTTCGGGAAGATGGGCTTCCGGCTCTCCGGTTCGTGAAGTTCGTGAAGCCCGTTCAATCGCCCTGCACGCGCGCGTGGCGCGCCGCCGCGACCGTCGTCCGTGACTGGTGCTCGACCTGGTGCTCCACCGGCACCCAACGAGCCCTGAACCGCTCGGCGAACGCGTCGCTCCAGCGCAGCACGAGCCGTTCGAGGCGGGGCGCGGCCCGGTCGCCCGCCGTGTCGAGGACCCGCAGCAGCATCGCGGCGGCCCGCAGCGGAAGACGGCGCCCGAAGGCGTCCACGCTGCTTATGTACGCCATGGACGTTCCCGCGGGCGGCAGACCGGCCCAGTCGTCGGCGAGACCGGGCACCAGGTCGAGCGCCCAGCGCGCCGCGCGCATCAGCGGCCCCTGCGCCTCGGGGAGCCGCGGCAGCGCCTCGCTGAGGATGTCCTCGACCAGGCCCGCGTCCTGGCGCAGCCGCCGTGCGAAGCCGCGCAGTGCCAGCTCCGGGGCGGGATGGACGGTCGGGTCGTCCACGAGGTCGCTCGCCCACATCGGGACCTCGACGATGGCGGTCAGGCCGCCGTACCGGTGGGCGTGGTGCCAGGTGGTGTGCCGGGCGTCCTCGGGCAGGCTCGGATAGGCGGCGGCCGAGCCGGGGCCCGGCAGCACATGGACCCCCGGCCCCGAGACCGGCCAGCCCGCGGCGTCCGAAGCCCCCGTCTCCACCGGTATGTGCAGCTCCGCCGCTGACTTGGCGAACGGCTCCGCGAGCCCCGGTATGTCCCGCGTCAACTGCACCCAGCTGCCGCCGAGATCGGTTCCGTGCAGCGACACCTGCAAGTAGGGCCGCAGTTCATCGATGACGCCGGTCAGGGCACGGGTCTCGGGCGGCAGCCGGTCGGGCGGAAGCACGGAGGGGGACCACTCCGGCTGCTCGGGGCCCGCGGGGCGGAAGAAGTGGCGGTGGTAGTCGAACAGGGTGCGCGGCGCGGGCGTGCGGTGCAGGTTCGCGCCGTCCGGGTCGGCGCACAGGAGGAAGTGCCAGGAGGTGTCGGCGCGCAGGCCCTCGTCCCGCAGGGCCCACTCCGCGAGGTGGAGCAGCGTCGAACCACCGGTCGGTTCGTTCGAGTGCGCGCCCGCGACGACCAGCACGGCACGTCGGGAGCGGCCGATGGACAGCAGGTGCAGGGGTCTACCGGCACGTGAGGTACCCACCTGGCGCAGGGAGCTCAACCCGGGGCGGTGCGCCGCCAACCCCCTTGCGGACAGTACGAGTTCGGCCACATTGGGATAGCGCTGCTCCGCCAGTTGACTCACCCCTGTCTTGTCCGCTGAAGCAATCCGCAGTACGCCACGCGGTCGGGCACGTGTCAAGCGTGCGATCCGAGGGATGTCACCTTGCGGCGGCCCTGCCCCGCAGTGTCACCCGAATGGGCGTACGGGAACTGCGCACGGCGCTGCGCGGTGATCCCCTGAAACCCCACTTCTTTCCGGCGGGGGCGCCCAGCGGGAAAGGGAAGCTGCCGTGCCTGCCGTGCCTGCTGTGCCTGCCGTGTCTTCGAGCCCGGCCCCTCGTGGGCGCCGTTTGTCACCGGCTCCGCCGAGTTCGTCCTCGAACGCCGGACGGGCTGAGATACCCAGCCTTCTCGCCCCCGGCATCGAGCACGACCCCTACCCGCTCTATCGCAGCCTCCGCGAGAGCTTCCCCCTCGTCCGCGACGAGCTCCTCGGGGCCTGGCTGCTCAGCCGGTACTCGGACGTGCGGGCCGCGCTCGGCGACGTCCGGCTCGGTTCGGCGCCGACCGGGCCGGGGCCGGGTCACCGAAGGCTCCTGGAGCCCGTCCTGCGGGCCGCCACCGAGCGCACCGCCCACGTCCTCGCCCGGCGCATGTCCGGGCGGCGCGAGGTCGACCTCGTCGCCGAGTTCAGCGCGTGGCTGCCCGCGGCGGCTGCCGTCGCCGCGCTCGGGCTGCCCTGGGAGGACGCCGCGCGGGTGCGGGAGTGGTGCCGTACGGGGTCCGTGCGTCCCGGGGGCGTCCACCCGGATCTCGTCGGGCTGCTGCGCCCCCATGTCGCGCGGCGGCGCGCCCGTCCCGGCGCGGACCTGCTCTCGGCGCTGTGCGGCGCCCGGACGGGCGGGCAGGCGCTCTCGGACGACACCGTCACCGCTCTCGCCGGGACGCTTCTCACCGGCGGCGGCGAGGCCACCGCCCTCGCCCTTGCCTCCTTCCTCGCCAATCTCCTCGGCCACCCGGCCCAGTTGGACCTCGTGCGCGCCCGTCCGGGGCTGATACCCGGCGCCTGGGCGGAGTCCCTGCGCCGTGACCCGCCCACCCCCGTCGTACTGCGCCGCGCGACCGCGCCGATCGCCCTGGGCGGCACCACCTTGCCCACGGGATCCGTCGTGGCCTGCCTCATCGGCTCGGCGGGGCGTGACCCTTTCCGCTTCGCCGACCCCGACCGCTACGACATCTTCCGTGCGGACCCGGCGCACCTCGCGTTCGGCGCGGGACGGCACTTCTGCCCGGCCGCCACCCTGGCCGGGCTCGCCGCCGAGTGCGGCCTGCGGGCCCTGCTCGACGCCATGCCGGGCCTGCGCCTGGCTCCCGGCTTCAGGCCCGCGCCCCGGGGTCTCATGGCGCGGGCTCCACGCCTGCTACTCGTCAGGACCCGCTGAGGCCCGCCCTGTCGGGACCCGCTCCAGAAGCACCACCGGCATCTCCCCGAAAAGCTCCTCCACGCGCGCGTGCCCCGTGAACTCCCGCCCCCTGGTGAGCAGATCCACCCACCGCCCCTCCGGAAGCGCCAGTTCCGTCGCGCGCCAGCCGCCCGCTTCGGCAAGCCGCGAGGAGAGCCGGGTCACCGCCGAGATCACCTCTCCGGAGCGCGCGAAGGCCACGCAGTGCGCCGCGCCGGGGCCAAGGGCCGCAAGGGGTTCGTACGTCGCCGCGTCGCCGAACAGCTCCGGACGGCGCCTGCGCAGCCGCAGCGCGGTCGCCGTGAGCGCCAGCTTCTCCTCGGAGAGGTCCCAGCGGTCACGGTGCTGCTCCAGGTACTCAAGGACGTGCGACTGGAACCGCACGGGCCGCCGGTTGTCCGGGTCCACCAGGGCCCGGTACTCGCTCTCCGTGCCCTGGTAGATGTCGGGCACCCCGGGCATCGTCAGCTGGAGCAGCGTGGCCCCGAGAATGTTCGCCCGCACATGGGGCCGGAGCCCGGCCGCGAACTCCGCGACCGTGTAGAGCGGCGGCCCGCAAGGACCCGCCTCCACGAACGCCGTCACGGCTTTCTCGTACGCCTCGTTCTGTTCGGTCCAGCTCGTGTGCAGGCCCGCCTCGCGCACGTGCTTGAGCAGGGCCTTCTGCAGCCGCTCGTCGTAGGGGAAGCCGAAGCCGACAGCCGTCTGCCAGGCCGCCCAGGCCAGTTGCGGGTCCGGCGCGCTGGTGCCGCCCGCGCGCGCGGTCTGCTCGGTCACCTCGACCAGGAGGTCGGCCCACCGCTCCGGGCACTGCGTGAGGACGGCGATGCCCGCCCGCACGTCGGCGCTGCGCTTCGTGTCGTGCGTGGTGAGCACCGTGCCCGCGTACGGCCAGTCGCGCTGCACGCGCGCGCAGTAGGTGTGAAAGGCCTCAGGAGCCACCGCGGGGTGCGCGGGAGAGCCGCCCACCTCGGCCGCCGACAGGAGCGGCGCGTGCCGGTAGAACGCCGTGTCCTCGACCGCCTTGGCCCGCAGCGCGGACGAGGTCTGCGCGAACCGCGCGCGGAAGCCGTCGAGCGCGGGCCCGGATCCAAGGCGGCCGAGCGCCAGGTCCCGTACGACATCGACCGCCTCGGCCTCCTCCCGCACCGCGAAGGCCGCCTTCGCCTCGGCGGCGGCCCCCACGGTGAGCACCGAAGCCGGTTCGACGCCCCCGGAGACGTACGGCCGGTAGACGGGAAGCCGTACGAGCAGCTCCAGGAGCGCGGTCCGCAGCGCCCATGGCGCGTGGTCGCGCAGCGCGGGGTCCGGGGCGCAGAGCGCGGTAGCCTCGCGCGTCAGGCGGTCGGTCTCGGCGGCGAGCTCATGGGTGAGCACCTTGTACGCGGCGCGTCGTACCGTCGCCCCCCAGTCGCCGCCCCGGTCCACCGGAGGAGCCGTGAACCTCCGGTACTGGCCGAGCAGTTCACCCGCACCCGCCGGGTCCGTGAAGAGGCCGTCGAGGTGGCGAAGGGCGTCGTACCCCGTGGTGCCCGCCACGGGCCACGCGGCGGGCAGCTGCTCCCCGTCGCTCAGAATCTTCTCGACGACCGTCCAGCGCCCGTGTGTGGCCTCCTGGAGCCTCTGGAGGTACGCCCCCGGATCCGCAAGGCCGTCGGGGTGGTCGATCCGCAGCCCCTCCACGACGTCTTCCCGCAGCAGTTCGAGGATCTTCGCGTGGGTCGCGTCGAACACCTCCGGGTCCTCGACGCGCACCCCGATGAGGTCGGAAATGGTGAAGAAGCGCCGGTAGTTGAGCTCCGTGCGAGCAAGGCGCCACCACGAGAGGCGGTACCACTGGGCGTCGAGGAGCTGCGGCAACGGCAGCTCCCCGGTGCCGTCACGGAGGGGAAACGCATGCTCGTGGTAGCGCAGCACGTCCCCGTCGACCCGCAGGCGCTCCAGCTCGTCCCCGACCCCGCGCCCGAGCACCGGAAGCAGCACCTGCCCGCCGCCCGCCTCCCAGTCGATGTCGAACCACCGCGCGTAGGGAGAGTCGGGTCCCTCCCTCAGCACCTCCCAGAGGGCGTGGTTGTGGCGCGGCACCGCCGCCATGTGGTTCGGCACGATGTCCACGACAAGACCGAGACCGTACGCCCGCGCGGTGCGCGACAGGGCCCGCAGTCCCTCCTCGCCGCCCAGCTCGCCCCGCACGCGCGCGTGGTCCACGACGTCGTAGCCGTGCGTGGATCCTGGAACGGCCTCGAGCACCGGCGACAGATGCAGGTGCGAGACTCCGAGCGAGGCCAGATACGGGACGGCCGCCTCGGCGGCCGAGAACGGAAACTCCGGCTGGAGCTGCAGCCGGTAGGTGGCGGTGGGCGGTGGTGGCACCGCGGGCTCCGAGCGCTCAGGTGTCATGCGAACCTACGTACCCGCCTGACGGGCTTTCGTGCCATCGACTCATGCGTGTGGCCGCGTGGGCGTCGTTAGCGTCGGACGATGGCTGCACAGGCACAGGCACAGGCACAGGCACAGGCACAGGCACAGGCACAGGCACAGGACGGACGGGACGAGCCCGGCGCACGAGGGCTTCTGGACACCTACCGCGAAGTGATCGGGCACACCGGAGCGCTCCTTCCGGTGATCTCGTTCCTCGGCAGGCTCCCCGTGGCCATGATCCAGTTCGGCAGCGTCCTCCTTGTCACCGAGACCAGCGGATCGCTCGCCACCGGCGGCGTGGTCGCCTGCGCCCTCGCGCTCGGCCAGGTGACCATGGGCCCGCTCGTCGGCCGCCTCGCCGACCGGCGCGGACAGCGCACCGTCGTTCTCGGCTTCTCGCTGCTCAACGCCGTGGCGATCGCGGTGTACACGCTCGGCGCCCTCTTCGAGCTGCCCACGCCCGCGCTCGTCGTCCTCGCCGTGTTCGCCGGCGCGAGCATCCCGGGGATCGGCCCGCTGGCCCGCGCACGCGCCGTCCCGATGGTCCGCGGGGCGGGCGGTGACGACCGTCTGGTCAACACCGTGCTGTCCCTGGAGAGCACCATGGACGAGCTGTCCTTCGTGCTCGGCCCCGCCCTGGTGGGCCTCGCGGCCGTGGCGGGCCACCCGGCGTACGCCTTCGGTCTTGCCGCGCTCCTGGTTGCCGTCTGCGGCTCCGGCTTCGCGCTGCACCCCACGGGCCGGACGGTGCGGGTGACGCACGCGACAGGCGAGGGGGCACGCCCGCGCGCAGACCGACACCGCCTCCCGCGCGAGGTCGTCGTCGTACGCGTCGGGCTCGTCTTCGTCGGCGTACTGCTCGGCGCCTGTGGAGCGGGCATCACGGCCCTCACCCAGGAGCTGGGGCAGCCGGGCCAGGCGGGCCTCGTCTACGCCGCCATGGGCGTCATGAGCGCCGTCGTGGGGCTCTCCATGGCCGCGCTGCCCGAGCGCTTCGGCCTTCACACGCGCTGGCGCGTGGCGACGGCCGCGGCGGCGTTGCTCTCGCTGCCGCTGGTGTGGACGGACAGCATGACGGGCCTGTACCTCGTGGTGACCGTGTTCGGCGCCGTCTATGCCCCGAACCTGATCACCGGTTTCGCGCTCACCGAGCGCTCCTGCCCGCCGCGGCGGCTCGCCGAGGGGATGACGTCCGCCGCGAGCGCCTTCGTCGGCGGCCAGGCGGTCACGCTCGCCGTGGCGGGACGCCTCGCCGAGTCCCACGGCCCCGGCGCGGCGTTCGCACTCGGCAGCGCGGCCGCCGCCGTCGCGTTCCTGGTCGCGCTGATCGCCCGCCCCACGACGGACGACAGCACGAACGCCACACCCTTGGTCACGCAGGACGCTGCAGGACGATGAGGCTCCGGTCGGTCAGCGTCAGGCGCTCGCCGGCTCCCGCCTTCGGTCCCGTGTCCGACGGCACACCCTCCGGCCGCGCGGTGTCCACGATCACCTGCCACTGGCGGCCGTGATTGACCGGAATCACGAACTCCAACGGCTCGGCCGACGCGTTGAACATCATCAGGAACGAGTCGTCGGAGATCCGCTCGCCGCGCGTACCCGGCTCGGAGATCGCGTTGCCGTTCAGGAACACCGTCAGCGCCCGTGCCTGCGAAGCGTCCCAGTCCTCCTGCGCCATCTCCTCACCCTCCGGCGTGAACCAGGCGATGTCCGAGAGATCGTCGTGCGTGCCCTCGACCGGACGGCCGTGGAAGAACCGCCTCCTGCGGAAGACGGGGTGATCGCGCCGCAGCCACGCCATCGCGCGCGTGAACTCCAGCTGGGTGCTCTCGCCTTCCGGCCACCGCACCCAGGCGATCTCGTTGTCCTGGCAGTAGGCGTTGTTGTTGCCCTCCTGCGTCCGGGCGAACTCGTCGCCGTGGCTGAGCATCGGGACGCCCTGGGAGAGCATCAGCGTCGCGATGAAGTTGCGCATCTGCCGTGCGCGCAGCTCCAGGACGTCCGGGTCGTCGGTCTCACCCTCGGCGCCGCAGTTCCAGGAGCGGTTGTGGCTCTCGCCGTCCTGGTTGTCCTCGCCGTTGGCCTCGTTGCGCTTCTCGTTGTACGAGACGAGGTCGTGCAGCGTGAAACCGTCGTGGCAGGTGGTGAAGTTGATCGACGCCAGAGGGCGCCGGCCGTCGTCCTGGTAGAGGTCGGACGAGCCGGTGAGCCGGGACGCGAACTCCGCGAGGGTGCGCGGCTCGCCCCGCCACATGTCGCGCACCGTGTCGCGGTACATGCCGTTCCACTCGGTCCACAGCGGCGGGAAGTTGCCGACCTGATAGCCGCCCTCGCCGACGTCCCACGGCTCGGCGATCAGCTTCACCTGGCTCACCACGGGGTCCTGCTGCACGAGGTCGAAGAAGGACGACAGGCGGTCCACCTCGTGGAACTGCCGGGCGAGCGTCGCCGCGAGATCGAAGCGGAAGCCGTCCACGTGCATGTCCGTGACCCAGTGCCGCAGCGAGTCCATGATCATCTGGAGCACGTGCGGCGACCGCATCAGGAGCGAGTTACCGGTCCCGGTGGTGTCCATGTAGTAGCGGGAATCGTCCATGAGGCGGTAGTACGAGCCGTTGTCCAGGCCCTTGTAGGAGAGCGTCGGGCCCAGGTGGTTGCCCTCGGCCGTGTGGTTGTAGACGACGTCGAGGATCACCTCGATGTCCGCCTCGTGCAGCGCCTTCACGGCCTGCTTGAACTCCAGTACCTGCTCACCCCGGTCGCCCCAGGAGGCGTACGCGTTGTGGGGCGCGAAGAAGCCGATCGTGTTGTAGCCCCAGTAGTTGTTCAGGCCCATGTCGACCAGACGGTGATCGTTCACGAACTGGTGCACCGGCATCAGTTCGAGGGCCGTCACGCCCAGTTGCGTGAGGTGATCGATGACTGCCGGATGCGCGAGCGCCGCGTACGAACCGCGTAACTCCTCGGGAAGATCCGGATGTCGCATGGTCAGGCCCTTCACATGGGCCTCGTAGAGCACGGTTTCGTTGTACGGGGTGCGCGGCGGCCGGTCGTCGCCCCAGTCGAAGTACGGATTGACCACCACGGAGGTCATCATGTGGGGCGCCGAGTCCATGTCGTTGCGCTTGTCGGGGGCGCCGAACCGGTAGCCGTACACCTCCTCGCCCCAGTCGATCCGGCCGCTGACCGCCCTGGCGTACGGATCGAGCAGCAGCTTCGCCGAGTTGCAGCGGTGCCCCTGCGCGGGTTCGTACGGACCGTGCACACGGAAGCCGTACCGCTGGCCCGGCATCACGCCGGGCAGGTACGCGTGGAGCACGAACGCGTCGGACTCACGCAGCTCGACGGCTGTCTCCGAGCCGTCGTCGTGCAACAAACAGAGCTCTACGCGGTCGGCGGCCTCGGAGAAGACCGCGAAGTTCGTGCCGGCGCCGTCGTACGTGGCACCGAGTGGATACGCCTGCCCTGGCCACACCTGCATGCATATGACTCTTCCACTACCGCCCCCTCGGCTCGGGGTCACATTGGTCAGAGTCTCCCCGAAAGTGGGGCAACCACGCGGGAGTTGAAGCCGTCTAACCGACCGACCACATACTCGGTATGCCTCTATTGGGGCTCGTGGGGGAAAAAAGGGGAGCAAGTGGGAGAGATAGTCAGACGTAACCTGGGCAAGGTGGTGGCGGGCGCGGCAGTCGCGCTGGCCACCGCCGCTGTGCTGGTGGGCGTCGCATTGCCGGGGGCGGGCGAGTCGGGGGGCCGCCAGGCCAACGCCGCGGACGCGAAGCAGAACGCGATCGCCAAGGACGGCGTCGTCGAGGCCGCACCCGAAGAGGGCGAGAAGGGCATAGGCAGCGACCCGCTGACCGATGCGGAGACCGAGCGTGCCGAGAAGGCCTCGGTGACGGGCGCCCTGCGCTCCAGCGCCAGGGACGTCGAGGGAGACCGCGGCCCGCAGCTCCTTTCGACGAACCTCAGTGAGCAGGAGCCCAGTGACGCGGGTGCCGCGGGTGCCGCCGCACCGCGCAGCGCGGAGGTCGTCTACTACGACTACAAGAAGGACGCCGTCATCACCAAGACGGTCAATGTGGAGAACGGCAAGGTGGTGAACACGACCACCACGCAGAACGTTCAGCCGCCGCCCAGCCAGGAAGAGCTCGCAGAGGGCGCCCAGCTGTTGATCGCCGACCCGCTCGGCAAGGGCCTGAAGCAGGACTTCAAGCACGCCACGGGCAAGACGCTGACCGGCCCGGGACAGCTGCAGCTGAGCGGCATGGTCTTCCGCAAGGAGACCGTCGAGCGCGTGCCGTCCGGCCTCGCCGAGTGCGGCAAGCACCGGTGCCTCCAGGTCGTCACCAAGGTCAAGAGCGGCCCGTGGATCGACACCCGGTCCCTCGTCGTCGACCTGAGCACCCGTTCCGTGGGCCGCCTCGGCTGATCTGGGCCGCCCGCGCACGACACCACACTTCTGCTTCTCCTCGGACGAGGGAGTTCACACCGCAATGCACGTCAACAGACTTTCGCGCGCCCGCAGACGGGCCACCACGGCCCTCGCTGCCTTCGCGCTGATCGGCGGCGCCGCCACCGCCGCATCGCCCGCATCGGCCGCCCCCCAGGCGCCGAGCGCCCCCACGGCGGCCGCCGACTGCAGCGACGCCTACAAGATCGAGCAGACCGTCGACGGCGGCACGACCTGGCGCATGTGCTGGCACTACAACAGCCTTTCCGGCCTGATCCTCGACAAGATCAGCTACCAGCCCAAGGGGGAGACCAAGCCGATTCCCGTCCTGACCAGCGCCCGGCTCGCGCAGGTCCACGTCCCCTACGACGACGGCGAGGCCGAGTACGACGACGTCACCGGCACCGACTTCGGCCAGGCCCTGCAGAACCTGAACCCCGGCGAGTGTCCCGGCGGCACCATCAAGACCGTGAAGGTTCCGCAGCGGGGCAACGTGAAGGGCCTGTGCGCCACCACGCGCGCGCGTGGACACGCGTACCGCCTCAACGACGACCAGAGCACCGGCGGCACCGGCAAGGTCTACACAGGCCAGGGCAAGGACCTGCTCGTCTACACCGTGAACAAGGCCTCCTGGTACGAGTACATCACCGAGTGGCGCTTCTCGTCGGACGGCACCATCACCTCCCAGGTCGGCGCGACCGGCAGCCTCTCGCCGTACGACTACGACGGCGGCGACAGCGGCGGCTGGCCCATCGGCAAGGGCGACCAGGCCAAGGCCGAGAGCCACGCCCACAACGTCTTCTGGCGGCTCAACTTCGGCCTTGACGGCTCCCCGAAGGCCAAGGTCGAGCAGTACGACTCCAAGGTCACCCCGCCCACCGGCCAGGGCAGCCCCACCACGAAGACCACCCGCACCAAGGTCACCAAGGAACTCGCCGGTGACCGCAAGGACATGCGCTGGTGGCGCGTGGTCAGCGGGGCGGGCAAGAACAAGGACGGTCACCCGCGCTCGTACGAGATCGTGCCGGGCCCCAGCACCAAGCACGCCGGACGCCCCTTCACCAAGCACGACGTGTACTTCACCGAGTACAAGAAGTGCGAGCAGTACGCGAGCAACAACCCCGGGTGCCCCAACGGCACACCGGACAGCGTCGACAAGTGGGTGAACGGTCAGTCCCTCACACACCCGGTCACCTGGGTCCACGTCGGCTTCCACCACATCGCCCGTGACGAGGACCAGCAGCCCATGCCGGTCCACTGGCAGGGCTTCTCGCTGGCCGCGCGCGACGTGACCGCTATGAGCCCGCTCACTCCGCAGGACCTCGCCGATCAGAACGGCCAGCCCGCGCAGGGTCGTTGAGAATCCACCCTTCCCATCCGGCTGCACCGCCCGCCGCTCCCGGAGTACCCTTCCTTGATCGTTGAACCGGGGGGTGCTCGGGGGAGCGGAAGGGGTGCGCTGGGTGAGCTCGGGAGGGCGGGAACTGCCCCCTGGTGACGAGGGTCACGAGGGGAGTTCCGTGGACGGCCCGCCTGGAGCGGTGTCCCTGGCACGGCCGATGGAGATGGGATCTCAGATCGGACCCGAACTGGACTGGGGCGCCGATGCCTGGCGCGAGGTGCGCACGCGCGCTCAGCGCGCCGGGCGGGCCTACATCTGGCTGAATCTCGTGGAGCAGCGGCTGCGCGCGGTCGTGGCCGCTGTTCTGCGTCCCATCTACGAACCCGTCCACGCCGACGACTGGGTGGTCGCCGCCGCCGGACCCGCCGGACAGGAGTGGGTGCAGCGGGCCGTCGCCGTACGCGAAGTGAGCCGCCGCAAGGGGTACTTGCTCGACCCGGCCGACGACAACGTCCTCAGCTTCCTCACGCTGCCCCAGCTCCGCGAGCTGATGGTGCAGCACTGGCCGTGCTTCGAGCCGTACTTCGACGACCGCAGGGACGTCGAACTGGCCCTGGACGAGCTGGAGGTCACCCGGAACGTCGTCTCCCGCAACCGCGCCCTGTCCACCGCCGTGCTCGCCCAGGCGGAGCGCGCGTCGGCGAAGCTCCTGGACATACTCGGCGCGGGCACCGACACGCCGTCCGCCCGCCGGCTGCCCGTCGACGCCGTCGAGTCCCTGGTCGGCGACCGGTACGCCGACGTGGTGGGAGTCCATTCCGACCGGGTGCGGCTGCTTCGGCAGTTCCCCGCCGAGGACATCTTCGGCGGGGCCCGTCGCCTCGACGCGATCGGGATCGGTCTGAACCTCCTGGTCCAGAACTTCTCGGGGCGCCGCCTCGTCCGCCTCGCGGAGTCCGGCTGCCGGGTGCGGCTGCTCTTCCTCAACCCGGCGAGCAGCGCGGTCAAGCGCAGGGAGCGGGAACTGGGCCTGAAGCGGGGCGAGCTGAGCCGCAGTGTCGAGATGAACATCCTGCACATGCGCCGGGTGCGGTCCCGCCTGCGCGACCCGGGCGCCTTCGAGATCCAGGTCTTCGACGAGACTCCGCGCTTCACCGCTTATCTGGTCGACGGGGACGGCGCGGACGGCATCGCGGTCGTCCAGTCGTATCTGCGCAGGACGCGGGGGATGGAGGCGCCGGTGCTCGTGCTGCGCGGCGGCCGCCGGGTGGTGAAGGCGGACGAGCCGGACGAGAGTGGACTCTTCGAGACGTACCGGGAGGAGTTCGAACTGGCCTGGGCGGACTCGCGGCCGGTCTCCTGAGCCGCCGGGGCGGGCGCCGGGGGCGGTAAGCGGAATGCGGGCCCGGGATTGTCAGTGGCGCATGGGATCGTGGTGGTCAATGGGGGAAAGCACCACAGAGAAGGGGGCGGCCATGAGCTGGCACCGGGAGCTGCTGATCGGGTTCGACCTGGAGACGACCGGGACGGATCCGCTCGAAGCGCGCATCGTCACGGGGGCGGTGATCGAGGTCAGGGCGGGCGAGACGCTGGGCCGCAGGGAGTGGCTCGCCGATCCGGGGGTCGAGATCCCGGCGGAGGCCGTGGCGGTGCACGGCATCTCGAACGAACGGGCCGCAGCGGACGGCAGGCCGGCCGATGAGGTCGCCGACGCGATAGCGGGCGTCCTCGTGTCGTACTGGCAGTCGGGCGTCCCGGTCGTCGCCTACAACGCCACCTTCGACCTGACCCTGCTCTCCGCCGAGTTGCGCAGGCACGGCCTGCCGTCCCTGAGCGAGCGCCTGGGCGGCACGGAACCGGCCCCGGTCATCGACCCGTACACGATCGACCGCTCCGTCGAGCGCTACCGCAAGGGCAAGCGGAACCTCGAAGCGGTCTGCACCGAGTACGGCGTGCTCCTCGAGTCCGCCCACGACGCCACGTCGGACGCCCTGGCCGCGGCCCGCCTGGCCACCGCCATAGCCGACCGCCACCCCAAGCTGGCCGCTTTCGGCCCGGCGGAGCTGCATCGCCGCCAGATCGACTGGTATGCCGAGTGGGCGGCGGACTTCCAGAAGTTCCTCAGGAAGAAGGGGGAGGCGGACGCGGTGGTGGACGGCACGTGGCCCCTGCGGGATGCGGTCAGCAGTTCAAGGACGTCCGGCGTCTGAGGGCCAGGGGGCTCTCAGAACGGAAACCACCGCACACCCGGATCCCCGTCACGCAGTGAGGCAACACGACGGCGGAACTCGACCAGGGCTTTCGGATTGCTGGGGGAATGCTGCGCGACCCACGCGCAGCTGGCCGTCTCCCGAGCTCCCCGGAGCACCGCGCACCCTTCCCACTCCCGCACATCCCAGCCGTACTCCGCGACGAACCCGTCGTAGGCCTCGGCCGGCAATCCATACCGATCACGCGAAAGCGCCATCACCACGAGATCGTGCTCCCGCAGATCGGCGGAGAAGGTCTCCAGGTCCACCAGGACCGGACCGTCCACGCCCACAAGGACGTTCCGGGGGAGGGCGTCGCCATGAATGGGTCCAGGAGCAAGGCGGGGGGTGAGCGCGGACGCCGCCGCCTCGAACCCGTCCCTGCGCTCCCGCAGATAGTCCGCGTCCTCGACGTCGATCGCGTCACCGGCGAGCCGCAGCCACCGCTCGACTCCGCCCAGGAGCTCGCGCCGTGGCAGCTCGAACCCGGGCGCGGGAAGCGCGTGCACCAGGCGGAGGAGTGCGGCGAGGTCATGCGGCTCGGCCGGCCGCACAGCCTGCGGCAGCCGGTGCCACACCGTCACCGGATGCCCGTCCACCAGGCGGGGCTCGTCCTCGGCCGCCCGCACCGCGGGCACGCCCGACTCCTCGAGCCACCGCGCGACGCGCAACTCCCGCCGCGCACGGTCGAGAAGCTCGGGCGCCGCACGCCCGACCTTGACCACCGACCCACCGTCGCCGAACACCGCGTTCTCGCCGAGCGCGAGCAGTGCCGCGTCCCGATCGAGACCCACAGAGCTCAGTACGTCCCGTGCCCGCGCCTCGTCCATCCATTGCCTCCCGCACCGCTCGCGACGTTCGCCACGTTCGCCGACACAGTGTCCCATTCGCACTGGCCAAGAGGCTGCGAGGCCTGCGCAGCTGCTTGACGTATCAAGATCCCATCAGCACGATGACGGGGGCCGCGTGGGCGGCCAAACCCCGATGAGCCGCCCAAAGGAGCCGATTCCGTGACATTGGCGACCGCAACGAAGCGGTCAGCGAAAGGCGCGTCCGCCCGCAGAGGCCCGGACCACGGCGCCTGGTTCCTGGTCCTTCCCGCGCTGATCCCGATCCTGATCCTCAGCGTGGGCCCGCTCCTCTACGGCATCACGCTCGCGTTCACCGACTCCCAGTCGGGCCGCACCGAACCGACCCAGTGGGTCGGCGCCCTCAACTTCTCGGACCTGCTGCACGACACGCTGTTCTGGGACTCGTTCCGGATCGGCCTGCTGTGGGCGTTCGGCGTCACCGTGCCGCAGTTCTTCCTCGCGATGGGCCTCGCCCTCCTGCTCAACCAGCCGTTGCGGATGCGCTGGCTGGCGCGGGCGCTCGCGATCATCCCCTGGGCGATGCCCGAGGTGGTCGTCGGCATCATGTGGCGGCTCGTCTACCACCCGGACGCGGGCGTACTGAACGAGACGCTCTCCAACCTCGGCCTGGGCGATGGCAAGGACTGGCTGACCGGGACGGCCACCGCACTCTTCGCCGTCATCGTCGTCGGCATCTGGGCCGGTATGCCGCAGACCACCGTCGCGCTGCTCGCCGGGTTGCAGAACACCCCGCGCGAGCTGCACGAGGCGGCCGAGATGGACGGCGCGGGGGCCTGGCGCCGTTTCCGCACCGTCACCTGGCCCGCGATCAAGCCGATCGCCCTCGCCATCACGGCGCTCAACTTCATCTGGAACTTCAATTCCTTCGCCCTGGTCTACGTCCTCACCCAGGGCGGCCCCGGCGGCCGCACCCGCCTGCCCATGCTCTTCGCCTACGAAGAGGCCTTCCGCTACGGCCAGTTCGGCTATGCGGCGGCCATGGGCTGCGTGATGGTCGCGGTGATCTCCGTGATCCTCGCCTTCTACCTCGTCGGCCGTCTGAAGGGAGCCGACGAGTCATGACGCGTACGAAGAAGTCCACGCGCGCCGCGCAGTACGTGGCGCTCGCCGCCTATCTCGTCTTCCTCGCCTTCCCGTTCCTCTGGCTGATCTCCACGGCCTTCAAGCCCGCGCGGGAACTGGGCAGTCTGCACCCCACCTGGATCCCCAAGAATCCGACTCTTGAGAACTTCCGGCAGGCCTTCGACGAGCAGCCGCTGCTCCAGGCCGCGGGCAACTCCCTGGTCGCGGCACTCAGCGCGTCCCTGATCGCGGTCGTCATCGCGACCCCCATGGCGTACGTCATGGCGCGGCACCGCAATCGCGTCTCGAAGGCGGCGACGGGCTGGGTGGTGATCAGCCAGGCGTTCCCCTTCGTCCTGATCATCATCCCGCTGTTCCTGATCCTGAAGAACCTGCACCTGATCAACTCGCTGCTCGGCCTGATCATGGTCTATGTGGTGTGGTCGCTGCCCTTCGCACTGTGGATGCTCGTCGGGTACGTCCGTGCCGTGCCCACCGAACTGGAGGAGGCGGCGGCGGTCGACGGCGCGAGCAAGGTGCGTACGTTCGTCTCGGTCGTCGCGCCCCTGCTCGCCCCCGGCATCGTCGCCACGGCGATGTTCGCCTTCATCACCGCATGGAACGAGTTCTTCTTCGCGCTCGTCCTGCTCAAGACTCCGGAGAAGCAGACCTTGCCGGTCATCCTCAACCGCTTCATCGGCACCGAGGGCGTCGCGGACCTCGGGCCGCTCGCCGCGGCGGCGTTCCTCGCGACCATCCCCTCGCTCGTCATCTTCGCGATCATCCAGAAGCGGATCACGGGCGGCATGCTGGCAGGGGCGGTGAAGGCCTGATGCGCGCAGCGCCACGGCTCGTGACCCCGCGTCTCGTGATCGCCGCCACCGCGGCTATCGCGCTGCTGCTCACCGGCTGCAGCGGCGACTCGGGTGACGACGGGAAGATCACCCTGCAGTTCCAGTCCCTGGCCTGGCAGAAGGAGTCGGTCGACGCCAACAAGGCGCTCGTCAAGGAGTGGAACGCCACTCACGCCGACGTCAAGGTCGAGTACGTCCAGGGAAGCTGGGACAGCGTCCACGACCAGCTGCTCACCTCCTTCGAGGGCGGCGAGGCGCCGGACATCATCCACGACGCATCGGACGACCTCGCCGACTTCGCGTACGGCGGCTATCTCGCCGACATCGGCGATCTGCTCCCCGAGCGCCTCAAGTCCGACATCCCGCAGCGCAGTTGGGAGACGACGACCTTTGACGGCAAGGTCTATGGAGTGCCGTTCCTCCAGGAGCCGCGCGTCCTGATCGCCAACGCGAAGTGGCTGAAGAAGTCGGGTGTCCGGATCCCTACACCCGAGAAGCCCTGGAGCTGGGGGGAGTTCCGGTCGGTCGCCAAGGAACTCGGCGACGGCAAGGACGGGAAGTACGGAGTGGCCTGGCCGCTCAAGGAGCCGGTGTCCGCGACGCTCAACCTCTCCCTCTCGACCGGCGGAAAGATGTTCCACCGGGGCGAGGACGGCAAGGTCGACGTCCGCTTCGGCAAAGCCGACGAGATCATGCCGCGCACGGTCCACGACCAGGTCAACACCGACAAGAGCGCCTCCGGTACGACCCTGGGCATGGGCGGCTCCGACACGCTGCCCGGCTTCTTCGGCGGGAAGTACGCGATGGTCCCGCTCGGCTTCTCCTACCGCCAGCAGATCGTCCAGCAGGCACCCAAGGGCTTCGACTGGCAGGTGCTTCCCGCCCCGGCCGGAGCGGAGGGGCTCGCGCAGGGCGTCAGCCCGCAGACCCTGTCCGTCTCCGAGGACAGCCCGCACAAGAAGGAGGCGGCCGAGTTCATCGACTTCTTCCTCCAGCCGGACAACATGGTGAAACTCGCGCGCGGCGACTGGATGCTGCCTACTGGCGCGGAGGCCCTGAGGGATCCCGCCCTGCGGACGAAGAAGAACGACTGGGCCGCGGGTACGGCGCTCGCCGACCACTTGCGCCCGGCGCCCGCGCAGTCTGTGCGGGGTTACCCGGAGTGGAAGGACAAGGTCGCCACTCCTGCGCTCCAGGAGTACTACAGCGGGGCGATCAGCCTTGGTGAGTTGAGGAAGCGGTTGGTTGAGGACGGGAACCTGGTGCTTGATCGGTATCAGCGGTAGCGCTCCGCTGGGTGGGCGGTTTGTTCGCTGCGGGTCGGTGGGGGCTGGGCGCGCCCACGCGGCGGAGCCGCATATGTCACAGCCCCGCGCCCCTAAAGGGGCGCCCCACCGCACTGGGCGTTCAGCGCCTGTGCCCCGCCCGCACGAGCCCCGTCTCGTACGCCGCGATGACCGCCTGCGCACGGTCGCGGACGCCCAGCTTGGCGAAGATGCCGGTGGCGTGGTTCTTCACGGTCTGGACGCCGATCGCCATCCGCTGCGCGATCTCGGTGTTGTCGAGGCCCGCGGCGATCAGACGGAGCACGTCGATCTCGCGCGGGGTGAGTCCGGCGAGGTCCGCGGTCGGCGGATGCGAGGCAGGAGCCGGGGTCACGAAGGTGGCGAGCAGCCGGGTGAGCAGCCGCGGGGCGACGACGGACTCACCGCGGTGGACGGTGCGCAGCGCGGCCACCAGTTCCTCGGGGGAGACGTCCTTGGGCAGGAAACCCGAGGCTCCCGCACGCAGGGCACCGACCACGTGCTCGTCCATGTCGAAGGTGCTGAGCGCGAGGACCCGGCACCGGGGCAGCTCGGCGGTCAGGCGCTCGGTGGCCCTGACACCGTCGAGCACCGGCATGCGGATGTCCATCAGGACCACATCGGGGCGGAGTTCGATGGCAGAGGCGACGGCCTGCTCGCCGTCGCCCACTTCGCCGACGACCTGGATGGCGGGGTCCGAGAGCAGGATCAGGGACAGACCCCGGCGCACCAGAGGCTGGTCGTCCGCGATGAGCACGGTGATCCGCTCGGGCCCGCCATCCGGCTCGCTGCCCGGCTCGCTGCCCGGCTCGCTGCCCGGCTCGGGCTCGGTGGGAGAGGTCGTCATCGGGTCCCGTCCTTGTCGTGTGTGTCGGCCTCTGCGTCGACTTCTGCGTCGGCCTCGTACGTACCGGCAGGCAGCGGCACGTGCGCGACCACCTCGAACCCGCCCCCCGCACGGCTGCCGGCGTGCAGGGAGCCGTCGTGCAGAGCGACACGCTCCCGCATGCCCAACAGACCGTATCCGCCGCCCTCCACGCTTCCGCCGCTCCCGCCGGGCGCCCTGTCGTCACCCGCGCCGTCGTCGGTCACTTCGACGGTGACCCGGTCCGGGAGATAGGCGAGCCGCACCGTGACGCGAGCGGGCCCCGCGTGCTTGCGGGCGTTGGTCAACGCCTCCTGGGCGATGCGGTAGAGGGTGAGGCCGACGGTCATCGGCAGCGGGTGGGGCCGCCCGGTGACGTGGAGTTCGGCCGGGAGGCCCGCGGCGGTCGAATCGGCGACGAGCCGCTCGATGCCGTCCACCCCGGGCTGAGGTTCCGAGGACGTCTCCTCCGGGGTGTCGGTGCTGCGCAGGACTCCGAGGAGCTGCCGCATCTCGCGCAGCGCGGTCCGGCCGGACTCCTCCAGGGTCACCAGGGCCTCGCGGGCCGTGTCGGGATCACGGTCCAGGGTCGACCTGGCCCCGCCGGACATCAGGTACATGGTGGTGATGTGGTGGGCCACGATGTCGTGGAGCTCGCGCGCGATGCGGCGCCGCTCCTCGGTCACCGCGCGGTCGGCGAGGAGCTTCCGGTTGATGTCCAGCTGCCGTTTCCACTGCCGCACGGCCAGGCCGACGGCGACGATGAGGCAGGGCGTGACCAGCACGTCGGTGAGGCCCATCCCCAGGAACGGCACGTCGTTGTGCAGGTACCGCGCGAGCTGCACGGGCGCGGTGGCCACCACGCCCAGCGCCACCGCACGCCGCCCGCTGTACCTGGCCACGGTGTAGAGCGCCACGGCGACGGCGCCGCCGTAGCTGTTCGACATCGGCGCACCCGGGTCGACGGCAAGACCCAGATTGACGGCCATCTGCACGGCGAGGACCGCGCAGAGCACCGGCACGGGGTGATGGCGCCTGAAGAGCAACGGGAACACGGAGACGGCGACCAGCAGGACACCGAGCACGGTGACGGGCGCCCCCGGGCCCTCTTCGCCCGGAGCGAGGTAGGCCAGTACGTCGAGCCCCACCGCGACGACGGCGACCGCCACGTCACCCGGCGTCGGCCGCGCCCCGCCCGTGGGCGGCACCGGAGGGAAGAAGTCGCGTCCCATCCGGGCGCCTCCACAATCGAGCAGATCGAGCAGATCGAGCGTCTTTGCGCCCCATTACATCCCGGCCCGCGGAGCCGTGAATCGGCGCGGGGGCGGTTCTTGTACCCAGTACTGGAGTACTGCCCGCGACGGCGTACCGGACCAGGGTCACGGGTGCGTCCCCTTCCGGCGGCCGACGCTCTCAAGGGGCTTTGCGTGATGACCTATTGGCATGATCCGCAAGCTGACCTCTTTCTCCACCCGGCATCGATGGATGACGATCGTCGTCTGGACGATCCTCGGAGCGGCACTGTCGTTCGTGGGGAAAGCGATGATGTACGACGTCACCGACTCCCAGGCCGGGGATTTCCTGCCCAAGAAATACGACTCGGCGGTGGCGCTGCGTATAGCCGAGGACGAATTCGGCACGAAGCCCGACCCCAACGCGCTGACCGTGCTCGTCGCCAGGGACGACGGCGGCAAGCTCACGGCGGGCGACCAGCGGCGGATCGCGACGACCGCGGCCGACGTCGGCCGGGAGCGGATCGTCGCAACGAAGCCCGAACCGCTCATGAAGGACCACTCCCAGACCCCGCGGGTTTCGGCGGGTGCCGTGGCCCCTGACAAGAGTTTCCGGCTCCTGACGGTGTCGCTCGACGGAAATCCCAACGACCCCGGTCTGCAGGACGTCTACAAGGAATTCCGTGACGGCGCGGAGCACGAATTCGCCGCCGCCGACCTGCGGGTGGGATTCACCGGTGGAATAGCCTCCACGGTGGACAACGCGGAGGCCGAGGAGACCACGGGGAAAGTAGTCGGCACTCTGACGATGGGCCTCATCGTCCTCCTGAACGTGCTGGTGTTCCGCAGCCCGGCGGCCGCAATCGTGCCACTGGTCGCGGTGGCGCTGATCGGTGGCGTCGCCTCGGGAGCGGTGGTCGGTGCGGCGAAACTCTTCGGTATCGGCCTCGACCCGTCCACGCCCTCGCTGATCGGTGTCGTACTCCTGGGAATCGGTATCGACTACTTCCTCTTCCTGATGTTCCGGTTCAGGGAGCAGCTGCGGAATCATCCCGGGCAGAACGCCCGGACGGCCGCGGCCGAGACGACCGGGAGGGTGGGCGGCGCGATCACCTCCGCGGCCCTGACGATCGTGGCGGCCTTCGCGACCCTCGGCCTGGCGAGCTTCGGGCAGTTCCGGGTCCTCGGCCCCGCGATCGCGATCTCCGTACTCGTGATGCTGCTCGCCGGACTCACACTGATGCCGGCCCTTCTCGCCGTGCTCGGGCGAGGCATGTTCTGGCCCGCCCGCGCCTGGAAGAAGGAGCGCACCGGCGGAATCAGCGCACGCCTGGGCCACGCGGTGAGCGCCCGCCCCGTGCGGTACGTGCTCGGCAGCCTGGTGCTGCTCGGCGCACTCGGCGCGGGCGCGGTCGGCATGAAGATGAGCTACGACCAGCAGGGCCTGCCCGAGACGGCATCGGTCAGGACCGCGGAGCAGATCTCCCGCAGCCTGCCCGCGGGTGTCTCCGACCCGCACAGCGTGTACGTACGGAGCGCCGACGGCGGTGACATCAAGGAGAGTTCGCTCACCGGCATGACCCGTGCCCTCGGCAAGGCGGAGGGCATCGGCGAGGTGGGCGAGCCGGTGCTCAGCAAGGACCGCACGGCCGCGCGGGTCGATCTGTTCCTGAGCGCGAAGTCCGATACGCAAGAGGCGCGCGACCTTGTCTCCGGACCCATCAGGGACACGGCGGCGCGGACCGCTCCGGAGGGCACACAGGCGTACGTCACGGGTACGGCCGCCGTCTTCGCCGACATCTCGACGGCCGTGGAGAAGGACCTGCGCCTGGTGTTCCCGGTCGCGGCCCTGCTGATCGCGGTGATCCTCTTCCTGCTGCTCCGCTCGTTGCTCGCACCGGTCGTGCTCCTTATCGCCGTGGGGCTCGGGTTCGTGGCCACCCTCGGGGCGAGCACCCTGGTCTTCCAGCACGCCCTCGACCGGCCGGGGGTCTCGTTCACGCTGCCCCTGGTGCTCTTCCTCTTCGTCGTCGCTCTCGGCACCGACTACAACATCCTGATCACCGACCGGATCAGGGAGGAGATGGAGAAGCCCGTCCCGGCCAGGCACGCGGTGGCCGAGGCGGTCCGGCACACCGCGCCCGCCGTCGCCACGGCCGGAATCGTGCTCGCCGGTTCCTTCGCCGGACTGGCCGCGAGCCCCTCGACCCTGGAGATCGGCTTCGCCACAGGACTCGGGATCATCCTGTCCTCGCTCGTGCTCTCCCTGGTCCTCGTGCCCGCCCTGGCCGCGATCCTCGGCCGTGGGCTGTGGTGGCCGCGCAGGTCTCACCGGACGCGGGGGGACCACCACGCCCCGGACGGGCCGTACGCGGCCGAGCGGTACCAGCCGTACGCGGCCGACCCGGCACACTTCGAGCAGCAGCACTTCGAGCACCCGCACTCGCAGCACCAGCACTCCGAACGCCAGTCGGCACGGTGACGGCCGTGGCCCCCGCGTACGGGTCCGTACGCGGG
>NZ_JBHTSF010000064.1:0-51352 GCF_042795295.1 Streptomyces sp. NPDC056486 | reverse complement strand
CAGCCAGACCCCCGCTCCTCAAACGCCGGAGGGCTGAATTCTCAGCCCGTCCGGCGATTGAGGACGAACTCGGCGGAGCCGGTGATGACGGTACGCACAAGGCACAGGGCCCCCGCGCCGAGCGGGTTTGTGGGAAGGGGCGGGGTTGGGGAATGAATCAGTTCGCCTGAACCCGCACCCGGATTTCCCCATCAGGCCCCGCCAGGAAAACCGGCGTCCCGGCCCCGCCAAGGTCCCGCACAGCGGCAAGGTCCTCGGCAGACAGCGCCTCCTCGGCGGAGACGACCGCCGCTGCTTCCAGGGACTCCGCGCCGGAGGCGACAGCCATCGCGACGGCGGTACGCAGAGCGGAGAGCTTCAGGGAGTCGAGCGACACCGTCCCGGCGACATACGTACGCCCCGTCTCGTCCCGCACAGCGGCCCCCTCGGCCACCCCGTTCCGCGCCCGCGCCGAACGAGCCAGCGTAACGATCTTCCGGTCCTCAGCATCAAGCGCGTCAAGCGCGGCACTCTCGGTCATACGCCGAGCATACGGAGCAGAGAGAGCTACATGGCCATCGGGGCCACGGGATACATGGACCCCCGGCGTCCCTCGGGCGACGCGAGCCACTCCAGTTTCGCCGCCGTATCCGCCTCCGCCAACGGCGTGTGCAGCACGATCGTCAGGTCGGGCCGCGCCGGCACCCGCAACGCCGTCGACTCGACGTGCAACGCCCCCACCAGCGGATGGATGAGCTCCTTGTGGACGACCCCCGCGGGCCGCACATCCCGCCGCTCCCACAGTTCGGTGAACTCCTCGCCCGCCGACTCCCGCAGCTCGGCGAGGACCGCCTGGAACCCCTCGTCGTCCGGCGTCTCGGAGCACGACGCACGGAACTGCGCGACGACGTTCTCCGCGTTGGTCCGCCAACTCACGCTCCGGGAGCGGTAGATGGGGTCGGTGAAGAAGTCCACGAGGCAGTTCTGGGTGATCTCGGGGCGCATCCCGAAGACCATCCCGGCCGCGTCGTTGTACATGACGCAGTTGTAGTAGCGGTCCATGATGTGCGCCGGGTACGGCATCCATGTGTCGATCAGGCGCTGCAGCCCCTCGCACATGTCCCGGTCGGCCTGCTCGACCTCGGGCGCGGGCGGATTGAGCCCGGCGAGCACGTACAGATGCCGCCGCTCGGCGCTCGACAGCTTCAGGACGCGCCCCACGGAGTCCAGGACCTGCGGCGACACCGAGATGTCGCGGCCCTGCTCGAGCCACTGGTACCAGGAAGCGCCGACCCCTGCGAGCACGGCGACCTCCTCGCGGCGCAGCCCCGGCGTACGCCGCCGCGCCCCGCCGTCCGGCAGCCCCGCCTCCGCCGGGCTGACCCGGGCGCGGCGGCTCATCAGGAACTCGCGCAGTTCACCGAGCCTCCGTGCCTTGGACGCGTCCTGCGGCACCCTCGCCACTGCCTCACTCGTCCCCGCCATGCGCAGTCCCCCCTGCCTGGTGTTCCGACCACCAGCATAAGTTCTGGCTCCCCACGGCTATTCCTGACGCCCGAAGCTCATCTCATGGCGATCGACACCACCACTCCCCCGTCCACCAAGGCCACGGCCCCCACCACGCAGCCCCATGCGGACCAGGCCCCCAAGCTCTCCTCCCGCGACAAGCTCGTCCTCTTCGTGCTCTGCGCCGCCCAGTTCATGGTCGCGCTCGACTTCTCCGTGCTTAACGTGGCGCTGCCCGTGCTCGGCGCCGACCTGGGCATGAGCCAGTCCGCGCTGCAGTGGGCGGTGACCGCGTTCGCCCTTCCCTCCGGTGGCTTCCTGCTGCTCTTCGGCCGCACCGGCGACCTGTTCGGGCGGCGCAAGCTGTTCCTCGGCGGCCTCGCCCTGTTCGGCCTCGCCTCGGTGCTCGCGACCTTCGCCTGGGACCCGGCGTCGTTCCTCGCCGGGCGCGCGCTGCAGGGCGTGGGCGCGGCGGCCATCGTGCCGACCGGCATGTCGCTGCTCACCACCACGTTCCCCGAAGGCCCCCAGCGGGACCGGGCGCTGGGGATATCCGGCACGCTGCTCTCGCTCGGCTTCACGGTCGGCATGGTGCTCGGCGGCGTACTGACCGACACGCTCGGCTGGCGCTCCACGATGGGCCTGCTGACCCTCTTCGTGCTGATCGTGCTGCCGCTCGCCCCGGGCCTCCTGCCCGAGTCCCGCACCCCGGACCGCCCCCGCCTCGACATCCCCGGCGCGGTCACGGTCACCGGTGGTCTGCTCGCCCTGATCTACGCGCTCTCCACGGCCGCCGAACGCGGCTTCGGCGGCACGGACGTCATCGTCACGCTGATCACCGGCATCCTGCTGCTCGCGGCCTTCGGATACATCGAGTCGCGCGCCGCGTCCCCCCTCGTCTCGCTGCCGATGCTGCGGCGGCGGACGGTCGCATGGGGCAATCTCGGCGGCCTCGTCACCTTCTCGATGATGTCGGCGGTCATCTTCGCCCTCACGCTCTACCTCCAGGAAGTCCTGAAGCTCTCCGCCTTCCAGACGGGTCTCGTCTTCGGCGTGCAGGGCGTGCTCTCGGTGGTCTCCGGTATCTACGCGCCCAAGGTCATCAGCCGCTTCGGAGCGCGCCGCACCCTCGCCGTATCGCTCCTGGGTCAGGGCCTGTTCATCGCGTCGCTGCTCGGCATCGACGACGGCACCGGCTCCGTCTGGCTCGCCACGGCGGGCGTATCGGTGGCGAGCATGTTCCACCTGGGCGCGATCATCTCGTACGGCGTGACCGTCACGTCGGGTGTCCCGGACGAGGAGCAGGGCCTGGCCACGGGCCTGGTGACGTCCACGCAGCAGGTGGGCATCACGATCGGCATCCCCCTCCTGGGGGTCCTCGCGACCACGAGCACGGATCTCCTGGCCGGGACGCGGACGGTCCTCCTGATCGACGCGGCCGTGGTGCTCGTGGCGGCGGCCCTGGTCACGGTGGGCCTGCGCACCCGACGTAACGCCTAGGTCCTCGTCACGCCTAGGGCCGGTCGAGCCGCAGTCGTACCGCCTTCGGAAGACCCGCGACCACCAGGTCGTACGAGTCCTCGACAAGCTCCCGGACCTGCTGGTCCGGGAGCTTCGCGTCGACCGTCACGGTGTTCCAGTGCCGCTTGTTCATGTGCCACCCCGGCGCGATCTCCGGGTGCGCGGCCCGCAGCTGGACCGCGATCTCAGGCTCGCACTTCAGGTTCACGGTCAGCGGCTTCGCGTCCAGCGAGCTGAGCGCGAACATCTTCCCGGCGACCTTGAACACCGAGGCGTCGGGGCCGAACGGAAACTCCTCGACCACGTCGTTGAAGGACAAGCAGAACGCGCGCAGTTCCTGCGGCTTCACGCCGACGTCTCCTTCTCCGCGCCCTCGGGCGCGACCGGCTCCACGAGCACCGTCACGATCTTGTTCCGCCGCCCCGCCGCGGACTCCGCGGTGAGCCGCAGCTGTCGGCCGTCCGGCAGCGGCACAAGGGCCGACGCGTCGGCGATCGGCACCCGGCCGAGCGCCTTGGCGAGCAGGCCGCCCACGGTCTCGACGTCCTCGTCGTCGAACTCGTCGAGCCCGAAGAGCTCGCCGAGGTCACCGATGTCCAGGCGCGCGGTGACGCGGTAGCAGCCGTCGTCGAGCTCTTCGACGGGCGGCAGTTCACGGTCGTACTCGTCGGTGATCTCGCCGACGATCTCTTCGAGGATGTCCTCGATGGTGACGATCCCGGCCGTGCCGCCGTACTCGTCGATGACGACGGCGACGTGATTGCGCTCCTGCTGCATCTCGCGCAGCAGGTCCCCCGCGTTCTTCGTGTCGGGCACGAACGTCGCCGGGCGCATCGCCGTCGACACCAGGTCCGACTCGCTGTCGCGGTTGATGTGCGTCTTGCGGGCGAGGTCCTTCAGATACACCATGCCGACGACGTCGTCCTCGCTCTCGCCCGTCACCGGGATGCGGGAGAAGCCGGAGCGCAGGGCGAGGGTGAGCGCCTGGCGGATCGTCTTGAAGCGCTCGATGGCGACCAAGTCCGTGCGGGGCACCATGACTTCGCGTACGAGGGTGTCGCCGAGCTCGAAGACGGAGTGCACCATGCGGCGCTCGTCGTCCTCGATGAGGGATTCCTTCTCCGCGAGGTCGACCATCGCGCGCAGCTCGGCCTCGGAGGCGAACGGGCCGCGCCTGAAGCCCTTTCCGGGCGTGAGCGCGTTGCCGATGAGGATCAGGAGCGGCGGGATCGGGCCCATCACGCGGGCAAGGGGCAGCAGGACGTACGCGGCGGCCGTCGCCGTGTTGAGCGGGTGCTGGCGCCCGATGGTGCGCGGCGAGACGCCCACGGCCACGTACGACACGAGGACCATCACCGCGATGGCGACGGCGAGCGCCTGCCAGGTCTCGGTGAACTCGTTCAGGCAGGCGTACGTCACCAGGGACGCCGCGGCCATCTCGCACGCGACGCGCACGAGCAGCGCCACGTTGAGATAGCGGGTGGGGTCGGCGGCGACCTGCGCGAGCTTCGCGCTGCCGCGCCGCCCGGAGCGGACCGACTCCTCCGCCCGGAAGCTGGAGGTACGGGCGATGCCCGCCTCGGCACAGGCCGCGAGCCAGGCGACGACGACAAGGGCGACGGCGCCCGCGATCAGCTGGAAGCTCATGGCGTCAGGAGACGGTGGGCGCCGGAGACGGCCCGGTCAGGCCGTTCTCGGCGCGCCAGCCGTCGACGATGGCCGCCTGGAGGCCGAACATCTCGGCCTTCTCGTCCGGCTCCTCATGGTCGTACCCGAGCAGGTGGAGCACCCCATGGACGGTGAGCAGCTGGAGCTCCTCGTCCATGGAGTGCTCGGTGGGCGATTCCTTGCCCTGCCTGAGGGCGACCTCGGGGCAGAGCACGATGTCGCCGAGGAGGCCCTGCGGGGCCTCCTCCTCGTCCTTGGCGGGCGGACGCAGCTCGTCCATCGGGAAGGACATGACGTCCGTCGGTCCCGGCAGGTCCATCCACTGGACGTGCAGCTGCTCCATGGCGTCGGCGTCCAGCACGATCACCGAGAGTTCGGAGAGCGGGTGGATGCGCATCCGCGCGAGGGCGTAGCGGGCGATGTCGAGGATCGCCTGCTCGTCGACCTCGGTTCCGGATTCGTTGTTGACGTCGATCGACATGGTGCGGCTTCCGCTACTTCCCGTTTTTCTTGTTCTGCTGACTGTCGTCGTACTTCTCGTACGCGTCGACGATACGGCCGACCAGCTTGTGCCGTACGACATCGTGGGACGTGAGCCGCGAGAAGTGCACGTCGTCGATGCCCTCCAGGATGTCCTGGACCTGCCGCAGACCCGACTTGGTGCCGTTCGGCAGGTCGACCTGGGTGACGTCGCCCGTGATCACGATCTTCGACTCGAAGCCGAGGCGCGTGAGGAACATCTTCATCTGCTCGACGCTGGTGTTCTGCGCCTCGTCGAGAATGATGAACGCGTCATTGAGAGTTCTACCCCTCATGTACGCCAGCGGGGCGACCTCGATGGTCCCCGCGGCCATCAGGCGCGGGATCGAGTCGGGGTCGAGCATGTCGTGCAGCGCGTCGTACAACGGCCGGAGATACGGGTCGATCTTCTCGTAGAGCGTGCCCGGCAGGAAGCCGAGCCGCTCGCCGGCCTCGACGGCGGGGCGGGTCAGGATGATGCGGTTGACCTGATGGGCCTGGAGCGCCTGCACGGCCTTGGCCATGGCGAGGTACGTCTTGCCGGTGCCCGCGGGGCCGATGCCGAACACGATGGTGTTCTTGTCGATGGCGTCGACATAGCGCTTCTGGTTGAGCGTCTTGGGGCGGATCGTGCGGCCGCGGGACGAGAGGATGTTCTGCGTGAGGACCTCGGCCGGGGTCTCCGGACCGTCGCCCTCTCCCGCCTCGTCCGCCCTGAGCATGGCGATCGAGCGTTCCACTGCGTCCTCCGTCATCGGCTGACCGGTGCGGAGCACCAGCATCATCTGATCGAACAAACGCTGGATGAGGGTGACTTCATGGGCGTCACCGACAGCGCTGATCTCATTGCCCCGGACATGGATGTCGGCCGCCGGGAAGGCCTTCTCGATCACGCGCAACAGGGCGTCTCCGGAACCGAGCACCGTCACCATCGGGTGGTTCGCCGGGACGGTGAAGTGTGCTCGTGACTGGCCCTGGGCAGGGGTACGAGCTGTGGGTGTCTGAGTCATGGGCCGGCACTATGGCCTGCTCATCCTCCTCATGCGGGGCTTGGTGGCCGCTCGACAGCCTTGCACTGACAAGAGTACGACGCCCCACTGTCACCGCCGTAGGGCTTTTCCACTCCGGTGACGCACAGCTGTACGACCTGTTACGCCGACCTGAACCCGATGGTGGGCACAGCCCGCCGCAGCGGCCACGGACGGGTGGCCTCCGGAAGCAATCCCTCCAGGAACCCGTACCGCCGCAGCGCCACCGGGTCCTGGTCGTCGACCTCCCGCACGGTCCGCCACCACGTGGCGACCTCCGCCCAGCCCGGCGCCGAGAGGGACCCCCCGAACTCCTGCACCGAGAGCGCCGCCGTGAGCCCCGCGAAGGCTAGCCGGTCCGCGAGGGGCCACCCGGCGAGGGTGCCGGTCACGAAGCCCGCCACGAAGACATCACCGGCCCCCGTCGGATCGAGCGCCTCCACCGCGATGGCCGGAACCTCGGCGGTCTCGCCGGTCCTGCCGTCCACCGCGTACGCCCCTTCCGCACCCAGCGTCACCACAGCGAGCGGTACGTGCTCGGTCAGTGCACGGGCGGCGGCGCGGGGGCACTGGGTCCGGGTGTAGCGCATGGCCTCTTCCGCGTTCGGCAGGAAGGCCTCGCAGTGCTCCAGGTCGGCGAGGCCCGCCAGATCCCAGCGCCCGGTGTCGTCCCATCCGACGTCGGCGAAGATCCGCGTGCCCGTGCGCGCGGCCTCGGCGATCCATGGCGCGCGTGTGCCGGGCGTCAGGGAGGCGACGGCGGCACGCGCGCGTGGCGGGCAATCCGGGGCGCCGCCGTCCGGCGAATCGGCGTCGGGGGGCGGCTCGTGCCCGTGGCTGACCATGGTCCGCTCGCCCTCGTACGCCATGGAGACGGTCACCGGGGAGTGCCAGCCGGGCACGGTGCGCGACGTCTGGAGGTCGATGCCCTCGCCCTGTTCGAGCGCGTCCCAGCAGTACTCCCCGTAGTGGTCGTCCCCGAAGGCCGCCGCGAGCGAGGTGCGCAGGCCGAGCCGCGAGAGCGCGGTCGCCATATTGGCGACGCCTCCTGGGCTCGACCCCATCCCGCGCGCCCAGGACTCCGTGCCGCGTACGGGCGCGGAGTCGAGTCCGGTGAAGATGATGTCGAGGAAAACCGTCCCGGTGAGGAAGACGTCACAGAGCGGATCGCCTGCTCTGCGACTTGCCTTGAGCGGGTCGATGCTGGGTTTGAGAGGTACGACCATGCAGGAAACGTAACGGACGAAGCTGATGGGGGCGGCGCTTACGGGCGTGGCCCGCAGGGAGCCAACGCCGGACGAGCTGGAAATTCAGCCCGTCCGGCGCTTGTCCTCGCCCTACTCGCCGAGCTCCGCCTCAACGAGATCGGCGGCCCGAGCCGTCCCTCCTTCGGCCCGCACCTCGGCCTTGAGCCGGGCGGCCCGAAGCGCGACGTCGGGGTCGGAGGTCAGCTCGAGGAGAGCAGTCCGCAGCGCGTCCGGCGTCGCATCGGCGGTGTCGATCCTGCGCGCGACGCCCAGCTCCACGAGCCGGTCCGCGTTGAGAGGCTGCTCGGCGCTCTGGGGCACCACGATCATCGGCACTCCGCTGAACAGCCCCTCACTGCTGCTGCCCATGCCCGCGTGCGTGACGAACGCGTCGGCCTGCTCCAGGATCGCCAACTGCGGCACCCACGAACGCACTTCCACATTCGCCGGCACATCCCCGAGCTCCGCGGGATCCACGTGCTTGCCGATCTGCAGCACCACGTGCCACCCCGCGAGCCCGCCGAAAGCGGCCACGCAGTTGCGGTAGAAGTCGGGCTGCTGGGTGAACGCGGAGCCGAGCGACACGAGCAGCACCTTCTCGGCGCCATCGGGCCGCTGCCAGCTCCCCTGCCCCGACCGGTCCCCGAAGCAGGGCCCGACGAAGTCGACCCGCTTCGGATCGACCCGGTCGGCGGACAGTTGCATGGCCCGGGGGATCATCGCGACGGCACGGTCTGGCGTCCCCGAGAAGGTGCCGACGTCCAGGGTCGTGGCGCCGTTCCCCGCGAGCCACTCCCCGAACCGCGCCTCAAGGTCGAGGGCCCCGGGAAGCTGCCGGATCTGCGCCCCGACCTCCTCCTGGTAGCCCTCCCAGGCCACAAAGGTGGGCGACAGCTGCACGAACGGCCGCTGCTGCCCTTCGGCAAGGGCACGGGCGACGTACGCGCCGATGTCGTACAGATACAGGTCGGCGGGGTCGTCGTCGTAGAACGAGCGCAATTGCGGGAGCACCGCCATCGCGTCGTCCAGAAACAGACCGCTGGCGGCGATCCCGTCCTCGGGCCAGATGTTGTCCTTGAACGGCAACGTCGAGACGCACGGGACGAGTTCGGCGCCGGTGGGCTCGATCAGCTCGCGGGTCGCCGGGTCGTTCGCGTACGTCACCCGGTGGCCGCGCGCCACCAGCTCGCGGATGATCTCCAGGCCGGGCAGCACGTGGCTGACCATCGGCACACCGACCATGGCGATATGGGCACGGCGACGGGACGGTCGAGGATTCATGAGATGGGTTCCTTCGTGTGGTTCGACTGCTACGGAAGAGGACACGACGGCCCGGCGCAGCCGCTGATCAGCGGGGCGCTCGGGCCTATGACGGCGTGTCAGCCGTAGAGCTGAACCATGGAATCCATGAGCGGACCATAACTCCGCCCCGACGATCAGTCGAACGAATATTCCGCGACCTCGGCGAGGTACCGGGTGCGCAGCGCCTCGTCCTCCGCGCTCCCGTCGAGGAAGGACGCCTCGAAGGAGTTGCGGGCGAGCTTGCGCAGCCGCTCCTGGTCGAGCCCGAGGGCTTCCCGTACGGCGTGGAAGGTGTCGTCGACATAGCCGCCGAAGTACGCCGGGTCGTCGGAGTTGACCGTGCACAGCAGCCCGGCGTCCATCATCCGCGCCAACGGATGCTCTTCGAGTACGTCGATGGCGCGCAGCCTGACGTTGGACAGCGGGCAGAGCGTGAGCGGAATCCGCTCACGCACGAGGCGCTCCACGAGCTCCGGGTCCTCGACACACCGCAGCCCGTGGTCGATGCGCTCGACACCGAGCACGTCCAAGGCCTCCGTGATGTACGCGGGCGGACCTTCCTCGCCCGCGTGGGCGACCCGGCGCAGGCCGAGCGCGGCGGCGGCCTCGTACACCTCACGGAACTTGGCGGGCGGGTGCCCGACCTCGGCGGAGTCGAGGCCGACGCCGATGATCCGGTGCAGATGGGGCCTCGCGGCCTCCAGCGTCTCCAGAGCCGATTCGCCCGACTGGTCGCGGAGGAAACACATGATGAGCCGGGTCGAGATCCCGTGCCGCTCCTCGCTGCGTTCCAGGGCGCGCCCGAGCCCCTCGATCACGGTGCCGATACCGACGCCGCGCACCATGTGTGCCTGCGGGTCGAAGAAGATCTCGGCGTGCCGCACGCCCTGCTGAGCGGCGCGCGCCAGATAGGCGTCGGCAAGCTCTTCGAAGTCGTCCTCGGTGAGCAGCACGGCCATCAGCCCGTAGTACAGATCAAGAAAGGACTGCAGGTCGTCGAAGAGATAGGCCTTGCGCAGCTCTTCGGTGTCCGCGTACGGCAGGGTGACGCCGTTGCGGGCGGCGAGGGCGAAGGCCAGCTCGGGTTCGAGCGTCCCCTCGATGTGGAGGTGGAGTTCGGCTTTGGGAAGGGGCATGACGGCGGCTCACTCAGGTGGTTCGTTTGGGCAGAGGTACACGCAACAGGTCTTGTGCGACGGTGAGTTCACCGTCGAATCCCGCATCCCGGGCCTGCTGCTCGAAAACGCCGGGGTCGGGGTAGCGCTGGCTGAAGTGGGTCAGTACGAGATGCCGCACACCGGACTGCACGGCGACCCGGGCGGCCTGCCCCACGGTCAAGTGCCCGTGATCGAGGGCAAGCTGCTCGTCCTCGTTCAGGAAGGTGGACTCGATGACGAGCATGTCGCAGCCGTCGGCAAGGGCGTGGACGCCGTCGCACAGCCGGGTGTCCATCACAAAGGCGAACCGCTGTCCCCGCCGGACCACGCTCACCTCGTCGAGTGTGATGCCCCGCAGCACACCGTCGCGCTGTAGGCGGCCCACGTCGGGTCCGGAGATGCCGCGCTCGGCGAGCAGCTCGGGGATGATCCGCCGCCCGTCGGGTTCGGTGACCCGATAGCCGAAGGACTCGACGGGGTGTGAGAGCTTGACGGCGTCGAGCGCGTAGGAGGGAGCGACGGCCAACGGCCCATCTCCCGCGACGGGTTCGACGACGAGCTGGACGGTCTCGCGATAGGCGGTGGAGTACCGCAGCCGGTCGAAGAAGTGCTGACCGGAGCGCGGGAAGTGCACGGTCACGTCGTGCGGGACCCGGTCCAGGTTGATCCGCTGGATGACGCCGGGCAGGCCAAGCGAGTGGTCACCGTGGAAGTGCGTGACACAGATCCGGTGCAGATCGTGCGCGGCGACCCCGGCACGCAGCATCTGCCGCTGCGTGCCCTCGCCGGGGTCGAAGAGGA
Source organism: Streptomyces sp. NPDC056486 (assembly GCF_042795295.1). NCBI lineage: Bacteria > Bacillati > Actinomycetota > Actinomycetes > Kitasatosporales > Streptomycetaceae > Streptomyces > Streptomyces sp. NPDC056486. Next base: position 40,624 of record NZ_JBHTSF010000064.1, on the reverse strand, counting down.
TGCCCTGGCCGTCCCAGAGCAGGACGTAACCGTTGTGGTTGCGGTGCCGGGTGGGGACCTGGCTTGCGGTGCCCAGGACCACGAGTTCACGTACGGACAAGGCGAGTTTTCCCGTTATCCCGGAGGCCACTGCAGGCCGCGTCCGCCGAGGACGTGGGCGTGCGCGTGGAAGACGGTCTGGCCCGCGCCGGCGCCGGTGTTGAAGACGATGCGGTAACTCTCCGCCTTCTCCTCGGCGGCGACCTCGCCGGCCTCGCGCAGGACGTCGGCGGCGATGGCGGGTTCGGCGGCGGCGAGGGTGGCGGCGTCAGGGTAGTGCGCCTTGGGGATGACCAGTACGTGGGTGGGGGCCTGCGGGTTGATGTCCCGGAAGGCGACGGTCGTGGCCGTCTCCCTCACGAGGGTCGCGGGTACGTCACCTGCGACGATCTTGCAGAACAGGCAGTCTGCCTGCGGTTCTCCCGCCATTGTTGCGCCTCCGCTTCTCACTGATTCACTATGCCCCCGCATGCTATCCGGGCTGCGCCCACGCCCGGCCCCTCCCCTCAGCCCCCGGCACCCCTTCCTCCCCGAACAGACCTCTCCCACCCACCCGCCCGATCACCCCGCATCCACTCCCTGACGAACAAGCTCTCCCGCCCACCCGCCCGATTACCCCGCGGTGCCAAAGGGTGGGGGATGGCACGGGCGGGGGCGGGTGCGATCGGTGCGGACGGGGTGGGGGGCGCGTACAGCAGGTGGGGGTGGGCGGGCGACCTGCACAGCGGGGGCGGGTGCGATCGGTGCGGACGGGGTGGGGGGCGCGTACAGCAGGTGGGAGTGGGCGGGCGACCTGCACAGGCGGGGGCGGGTGCGATCGGTGCGGACGGGGTGGGGGGCGCGTACAGCAGGTGGGGGTGGGCGGGCGACCTGCACAGGCGGGGGCGGTGCCGACGGTGAGCGCGGCGCGGGGCCGCACGTACAGCAGCGCGGCTGGGTGGGTGATCTGCACAGTAGGGGCACCCGGGCCGCAGCGATTCGTGCAGGCGAAGGCCGGGGCGGTGGACGGCGGCTGGGGCGCGACCTGCCCCAGCCACACGCGGCCAGCCCCTACCCGCCCGCAGTCGGCCGCGCACGCGAGGGGACGTGTCGGTATGTCTGCCCGGAGCACGGTACTCAGCGCTCCCCCAGCCGAAGCGGGCAACGACCAGTAGCGGATAGCGAGGACGGACATACCGGCGCGGCCCCGCCCCCACAGACGGACCCGCACCGCAGTACCCGCACCCGCCCCCGGCGAGAACCCGCACCCCACCTCAGACCCCCGGCAGCTCCGGTGCCGTCTTGGGCGGCGTAGCCGATAGCGCGGCAAGCGCCAGGCGGATCGCCTCGTCCAGTTGCGGGTCCCGGCCCGCCGCGTAGTCCTCCGGGGTCGTCACCACCTCCACGTCCGGGTCAACCCCGTAGTTCTCGACGCCCCACCCGTACCCCTCCAGCCAGAACGCGTACTTCGGCTGGGTCACCAGCGTCCCGTCCACCAGCCTGTACCGGCTGTCGATCCCGATCACCCCGCCCCACGTCCGCGTTCCCACCACGGGCCCGATCCCAAGGGCCTTGATCGCCGCGTTCACGATGTCCCCGTCGGAACCGGAGAATTCGTTGGCGACGGCAACGACAGGCCCGCGAGGCGCGTCCGCCGGGTAGCTGAAAGGCTGCGCACCCCGCGGCAGGTCCCAGCCCACGATCTTCCGGGCGAGCTTCTCCACCACCAACTGCGACGTGTGCCCGCCACGGTTCTCGCGGACGTCCACCACGAGCCCGTCCCGGGCCACCTCCACCCGCAGGTCCCGGTGGATCTGCGCCCACCCGGGCGCCTGCATGTCCGGCACGTGCAGATACCCGAGCCGTCCGCCGGACCGCTCGTGGACGTACGCACGCCGGTCCACGACCCACGCGTGGTAGCGCAACGGCTCCTCGTCGTCCACAGGGATCACCACCGCGTGGCGCGGATCGCCGCCGCCCGCGGGCGACACCGTCAACTCCACCGGCTTCCCCGCCGTCCCCACCAACAACGGCCCAGGACCCGTCACCGGATCGACCGGCCGCCCCGCGACGGCCAGCAACGCGTCCCCGGCCCGCACGGCGACCCCGGGCGCGGCGAGGGGCGAGCGAGCGGCGGGGTCCGACGTCTCGGAGGGGAGGACCCGGTCGATCCGCCACGCCCCGTCCGCGCCCCGCGAGACATCCGCGCCGAGCAGCCCCTGCCGCACCGCCGGGCTTCCCCAGGCCCCGCCCCCGATGACGTACGCGTGCGATGTCCCCAGCTCTCCGGCGACTTCCCACAACAAGTCCACGAGGTCGTCGTGCGTGGCCACCCGGTCGAGCACCGGACGGTAGCGGTCCAGTACGCCGTCCCAGTCGATCCCGCCCAGGTCGGGCCGCCAGAAGTTGTCCCGCATCAACCGCCCGGCCTCGTCGTACATCTGCCGCCACTCCGCGGCCGGATCGACCGTCTGGCGGACCCGTGTGAGGTCGACGGTGATGTTCGAGTCGGAGCTCTCGTCGCCGGAGGCCCGCCGGTCGCTGGGCACGACCTTCAGCTTCCCGTCGGCCCACAGCAGCACCCGCTTGCCGTCACCGCTGACGGCGAAGTGATCGGCGTCCGACGACAGTTCCTCGATGCGCTGCTGGACGAGGTCGTAGCGTTCGAGCTCGGTCTGCGGGTCGGGGTCCGACGGGGTCGCGCGGGATGCGCCGAGGACGCCCCGCACGGGGTGCCGCAGCCACAGGACGCCGTCCTTGGCGGCCCTCATGGTCGAGTAACGGGCGGCCTCCACCGGGAACGGCACGATGCGGTCCGCGAGCCCGTCCAGGTCGATGCGCGTGACGGGCGAGCCCTCGCTGTCCGGGGTCTCGTCCTTGTCGGGTGCCTCGAAGGGGCGTCCGTGCCGCTGCGGCCCGAAGGGAGAGGGCGTAGTAGCCGCCAGCGTGATCAAATACGGCCGCGATCCGCCGACGAAGGCGAGGTCGAAGACGTGCTCGTCGTAGACGGGGTCGAAGGCCCGCGCGGACAGGAACGCCAAGTGCTTGCCGTCGAGGGTGAACGCGGGCGCGTAGTCGCGGAAGCGCAGCGGCGTCGCCTCGGACACGGAGAGGTCGGCCGTGTTCGCCAGCTTCAGCTGCCGCAGCGGCCGCGGCCCGGGATGCGACCACGCGAGCCAGGCCGAGTCCGGCGAGAAGACGAGCCCGCCGGCATCCCCGTGCTCACCGCGGTCGACCTCCCGCACCTCCCCGCTCTCCCGCTCCACGAGCAGCACCCGCCCGTCGTGCGAGGCGACGGCGGCCCTGCTGCCGTCGGGCGCCATGGCGAGCCCGAGCACCCTGCCCAGCTGGCCTGCGGCGATCCTGCGCGGCGTCGCCCCCGGTGAGAGCCCCGTGGCGGGCGCGAACTGGAGCGCGTCGTCGCCCTCCGCGTCCGTCACCCAGACGACGTGTTCCTCGCCGTCGACGCGGAACGTCCGCGGCAGCCGCGCCCGCACCCCGTGCTCGACGGCGAGCGCGCGGGCGGGCCCCTCCCGGTGGGTCACCCAGTGCACGCCGCCGCGCACGGAGACGGCGCTGCCCCGCCCCGTGTGGTCGGGGGCTGCGGCGCCGAACCAGCGCGCCGCGCTCACGGGGAACGGCTGGAGGTCGGTGCGCTGGCCGCCGAGGCGGATGTCGACGCGGCGCGGCTCGGCGTCCACCAGGTCGTCGAGGAGCCAGAGTTCACCCGCCGACGCGTAGACGACCCGCGTGCCGTCGGTAGCCGCGTGCCGGGCGTAGAAGCCGTCGATACCGGTGTGCCGCCGCAGATCGGAGCCATCGGCCAGCGAGGAGTAGACGGCGCCGACACCCTCGTGGTCGGAGAGGAAGGCGATCCGTCCCCGAGCTCTCGGCTCCGCTTGAGCAGGGGAGGCCCCAATCCCCACCCACAGCGGGTACTCGATGTTCCCGTCGAGCTCTTCATGGACGCGTACGAAGCGGGCCTCGCCACCCGCGCCGACATCGCCCGCGGCCCCGCTCCGGATCCAGAGCTTGCCCGCCGTGCCGCCGCGGTACCGCTTCCACCAGGCGGCCTCGCGCCCCATCGGCGCGGAGAGCAGCAGGACCTGGCCGTCCCGCGGGCCGTGCGCGACATCGCCCACGATGCCGTACGGCAGGGTGTCCGCAGGGCCGCCGTCCAGCGGTACGGCCCGCGCCCAACTGCGGCGCAGCGAGGCCTGGCCGTACGTGCTGACCGCGAGGACCTGTCCGCCCGGAGTCCAGCCCCGCACCGACGTACGCGAACTCCCCCAGTACGTGAGCCGCTTGGAGGAGCCGCCGTCGACCGGCGCGACATGCACCTCGGGGGCACCGTCACGGGTGGACGTCCAGGCGACGGTCGTCCCGTCCGGGGAGATGCGGGGGTGGTTCACGGGCATGTTGTCGGCGCTGACGCGCCACGCCCGACCACCGTCGAGAGGCGCGACCCAGACGTCGTCCTCAGCCGTGAAGGCGACCAACTCGCCGCGCAGATGCGGAAACCGGAGATACGCAGAGTGCCCAGTCAGTGTCACAAAGCCAGCCTAGGCAGCCGCGGCGGACCCGGGCAGCGTTTTGGATCTCTTGCCTGCACACGAGGTCAAGTCGGCATGGATCATTTGCCCTTGAAGCACGAGCATGTCGGATCGGGCGTCTGTGCCGGTGGATCGGGCGTGGCGGTCACCGTGACGGTCGCTGCGGGCGGCTGATCCGGCTGGTCGCCGCCGTGGTCACCACCGTTGTCGTCGCCGTTGTCACTCCCGTTGTCGTCGCCGCCGTCGTCCCAGCCGCCGTTGCCGCCTCCGTTGTCGCCGTTGTCGCTCCCGTCGTCACCTCCGGAGCAGTCGCCGAGGACGTCGACGCGGAACCACACCTTGTCCTCGACCTTGGCGGTCAGGCTCCCGCGCACACAGTGCCCGTCGACGACGGACCACACCGTGCCCCTGACGGTGATGTCGCTGGTGTCGTCGGAGCCTTTGCCGTCCCCGTCCCTGGCCTGCCCCTGGCAGTCCACCGTGACGTCGCGGTTCTCCTCCGGATCTTCGCTGGACGGTGTGACCCTGTCCTTGTAGCGGGCGGTGCAGCTGAGCCACAGCACGTCGAGATGCTGCCGCTCCAGCTCCTTCGTCGCCTTCTCGTCGGTGGTGACGGCGACGGCAGCGGTGTTCGTGCCCCCGTCGACGGGATCGCACGCGGCGACCCCGATCACTGCCGCCCCCGCGAACCCGACGGCGTACAGCACCCGTCGGCGGCGTCCGCGTACGGCCACCGCACGATCACGTATGCGCCTCAATGCCCCCATAGGCGGCAGAGTGCCAGTGCGGGCGGCCTGACGATAGTCGCCTTTGCGTCCACTCCGGAGGCCGTGAAACGTGCGAACCCCCCGGAAAAGAACGTGCCGGGCGCTCGCCCCGCCCGTAGCCTCCCCCGCATGAGAAAGGACCGCAGACTCCGCCGCCTGGTGGTCGACGACCGCACCACCTACCTGTGGTCGTTCCGGCACCGCCACGACAGCGCCGCAGGCACGGGCGGCGCGGACTGCCGTCACGTCCTGACCCTGTACCGCGAGGGCAGCCGATTCCGCACGGCGATCGTCTTCAGGGAAGGGCCCGGGCGCATCATCTCCGAGGGCCACTGGGAGCACGGTTCGCTCGTGGACATGGGCGAGGATGGTGCCGACCGGAAGTGGCTCAACCTTTACGAGCCCGGAGCCGTCCGCCTGCTCGTCGACGAGGCGGCGGCGCGCGGACTGCTGCCGCGAGGCGCCGACGGATCATCGCGGGATCTTGACGGATGGACCTTGTTCGACGGCGCCCTCAACCGCGAAGCAGCAGCCACTCCTGCAACTCCACCAGGTTCCCCTCCGGGTCCTTGAGATGGGCCACCCGCATGCGGTCCGTCAGCGGCGCGGGGCCCTGGGCGATGGTTCCGCCGCGCTCGACGATCCCCGCGCAGTACGCGTCGAGGTCGTCGACTCGCAGCACCACGAGTGAGCGGTGGCCGGTCGCCGACTCCTCAAGCTCGTCGAGGATCCGGGCCATCATCGAGCGGTCCTGGAGCGCGATCCCGGCGGAGCCGGTCGCCGGGCTGAATTTCTCGTACGGTCCCCCCACCGCCCCCGACTGCGGCTTGAGGCCGAGGATGTCGGCGTAGAAGTGATAGCAGGCGCTGAAGTCCGATACGAGCAGCCGCACTTGGGCCAGTTCCACGACAACCCCCTTACCCGGCGCGGGGGTTCAGGACCAGCGGCCCGTGCGTCCCAGGAGCAGTGCGGCCGCCGCCGTCCCCGCGGTCGACGTACGCAACACGCTACGCCCCAGGCGGTACGGCTTGGCGCCCGCTCCCGCGAACGCCGCGAGCTCGTCCGGAGAGACACCGCCCTCGGGGCCGACCACCAGGACGATGTGCCCGGCTGCCGGAAGATCCGCCGTGGCGAGGGGTTCGCTGCCCTCCTCGTGCAGGACGGCGGCGAAGTCGGCCGTGGCGAGCAGCGCCGCAACCTGCTTGGTCGACGCGGCCTCCGCGACCTCGGGGAAGCGCACCCGGCGGGACTGCTTGCCCGCCTCGCGCGCCGTGGCGCGCCACTTGCCGAGCGCCTTGAGCCCGCGCTCGCCCTTCCACTGCGTGATGCAGCGGGACGCCGACCAGGGCACGACCCTGTCGACGCCGGTCTCCGTCATGGTCTCGACGGCGACTTCGCCGCGATCACCCTTCGGCAGCGCCTGCACGACGGTGATCCGGGGCTCCTGGGGCGCCTCCTCCTGCACGGAGTCCATGCGCAGGATCAGCCGGTCCTTGCCCTCGGTGTCCAGGACCACGCAGTCGGCCCAGCGCCCCGCCCCGTCGGTCAGGACGACGTCCTCACCGGCGTGCAGCCGCTTCACCGATACGGCATGACGCCCTTCGGGACCATCGAGTACGTAGCGTCCGTCGCCGCCCGCGACAGTGTTCTCGAAGGTCTCGACCACGAAGACGGGCGCGGTCACGCCTGGCCTCCGGGCTTGCTTCCCTGCGGCCCTCCGGACGCCAACGCGGCCTTCGCGTCGGCCAGTTCGGCCGCGAGGACCTCCACGAGCTGCCCGGCCCCGAGCTCCCGCGCCATGCGGTGCCCCTGCCCGGCCCAGAGCGCCATGCCCTGCGCGTCACCGGCCTTGGCGGCGGCCTTGCGCAGGCCGCTGGTGAGGTGGTGTATCTGGGGGTAGGCGGCGGGGGCGTAACGGCCGTGCTCGCGCATGAAGCGGTTGACCAGGCCCCGCGCGGGGCGGCCGGAGAAGGCGCGGGTCAGTTCGGTGCGGGTGAACAGCGGGTTGGTCATGGCCTGCTTGTGCAGGACGTTCGCGCCCGACTCGGGGCAGACCAGGAAGGCCGTGCCGAGCTGCGCCGCGTCGGCGCCCGCCGCGAGCACCGCGGCGATCTGCGAGCCGCGCATCAGTCCGCCTGCCGCGACGATCGGGATCTGCACGGTGTCGCGCACCTGCGCGATGAGCGAGAGGAGGCCGAGCCCGGCGCCGTCCGTCTCGGGGTTGTCGCGGTGCGTGCCCTGGTGGCCGCCCGCCTCGATGCCCTGCACACACACGGCGTCGGCGCCGGACCACTGGGCGGTCTGTGCCTCTTCGGGCGTGGTGACGGTGGCGACGGTGATCGTGCCGACCCTCGCGAAGGAGTCGAAGACGTCGCGGGTGGGGCACCCGAAGGTGAACGACACCAGCGGCACCGGGTCCTCCAGGAGGATCGCGAGCTTGGCGTCGTAGCCGTCGTCCCGGCCGCTGTCCGGGTCGCCGAGCTGCGTCTCGTACCAGGTGGCCTCACCGGCGAGCTGGTTGCGGTAGACGTCGATGGCGGCGGCATCGGCGTACTCGGGCTGCGGCATGAAGAGATTCACGCCGAACGGCCGGCTCGTGAGTCCCCGCAACTGTTTGATCTCCTGGTACATCCCGTCGGCGGTTTTGTACCCGGCGGCGAGATATCCGAGCCCCCCGGCCTCGGAAACGGCCGCGGCGAGCTGGGGGCACGAAGCGCCGCCCGCCATAGGGGCCTGCACGATCGGAAGGCGGCAGAGATCGGTCAGTGCGGAGGACATGAACGCATCGTGCCATGCCCCGGGCAACCGTCCGAATCGCGCCTTGCAAGGGCCCCGTCAGGGGCGCGGGGAACGGCGCGAGCAACCACGTACGGCCCCCGGCCGAAGACGGCAAATGCCCCCGGCGCGGGGATCCGCAACCGGGGGCACAAGGAAGACACCGCTCAAGGCGCTACCGCCCGTTGAACGCATCCTTCAACCGCGAGAACAAGCCCTGCTGCCCCGGCTGGAACTGCCCCGTGGGCCGCTCCTCGCCCCGCAGCACCGCGAGCTCCCGAAGGACCCGCTCCTGCTCCACGTCCAGCTTGGTCGGCGTGAGGACCTCGACGTGCACGATGAGGTCACCTCGCCCGCCGCCCCGCAGGTGCGTGATGCCCCTGCCGTGCAGCGGAACCGACTGACCGGACTGCGTGCCCGGCCGGATGTCGACCTCTTCCAGGCCGTCCAGCGTCTCAAGAGGCACCTTGGTGCCCAGAGCCGCGGCCGTCATCGGAATAGTGACCGTGCAGTGCAGGTCGTCCCCGCGCCGCTGGAACACGGCGTGCGGCAGCTCGTGGATCTCCACGTACAGGTCACCGGCGGGGCCGCCGCCGGGGCCGACCTCGCCCTCACCCGCGAGCTGGATCCGCGTGCCGTTGTCGACACCGGCGGGGATCTTCACGGTGAGCGTCCGCCGCGACCGGATGCGGCCGTCGCCGGCGCACTCCGGGCACGGGGTGGGCACGACCGTGCCGAATCCCTGGCACTGCGGGCACGGCCGCGAGGTCATGACCTGACCGAGGAAGGACCGCGTGACCTGCGACACCTCACCGCGACCGCGGCACATGTCACACGTCTGAGCGGATGTCCCCGGCGCGGCACCTTCACCGCTGCAGCTCGTACAGACGACCGCAGTGTCGACCTGTATGTCCTTGGTGGTCCCGAAGGCCGCCTCGTCCAGGTCGATCTCGAGCCGGATCATGGCGTCCTGGCCACGGCGCGTGCGCGACCGGGGGCCACGCTGCGACGCCGTCCCGAAGAACGCGTCCATGATGTCCGAGAAGTTGCCGAAGCCACCGGCTCCGAAACCGCCCGCACCGCCGCCGCCCGCCTGGGACAGCGGGTCACCGCCGAGGTCGTAGACCTGCTTCTTCTGCGGGTCCGACAACACCTCGTACGCGGCGTTGATCTCTTTGAAGCGCTCCTGAGTCTTCGGATCCGGATTCACGTCCGGGTGAAGCTCTCGCGCAAGCCTCCGGAAGGCCTTCTTGATTTCGTCCTGGGAAGCGTCGCGGCGCACGCCTAGTACGGCGTAGTAGTCCGTGGCCACTTACGACTCCGCCAGGATCTGTCCGACGTAACGTGCCACTGCGCGTACTGCTCCCATCGTTCCCGGATAGTCCATGCGGGTCGGGCCGACCACGCCGAGTTTGGCTACTGCCTCGCTGCCCGAACCGTAGCCGACGGAGACCACTGAAGTAGAGCTGAGTCCCTCATGGGCGTTCTCATGACCGATCCGTACGGTCATGCCCGAATCTGTGGCCTCGCCAAGCAACTTGAGCAGGACGACCTGCTCCTCAAGGGCCTCTAGTACGGGCCTGATGGTGAGGGGAAAGTCATGTCCGAAGCGGGTGAGATTGGCCGTTCCGCCGATCATCAGCCGTTCCTCGGTCTCTTCGACGAGGGTTTCGAGGAGCGTGGAGAGCACCGTCGCCACCGTGCCCCTGTCCTCCGCGTCGAAGGACTCCGTCATGTCCTGCACCAGCTGCGGCACGTCCGCGAAGCGACGGCCCGCGACCCTGCTGTTGAGCCGCGCCCGCAGATCCGCGAGCGAGGTCTCACCGAACGGGGCGGGGCAGTCGATCATGCGCTGCTCGACCCGGCCCGTGTCCGTGATCAGGACGAGCATCAGGCGGGCGGGAGCAAGCGAGAGCAGCTCCACGTGCCGCACCGTCGACCGGGTGAGCGACGGATACTGCACGACCGCGACCTGCCGGGTCAGCTGCGCGAGCAGCCGCACCGTGCGCGCCACGACGTCGTCGAGGTCGACGGCGCCGTCGAGGAAGTTCTGGATGGCCCTGCGCTCCGGCGCCGCCATCGGCTTGACGCCCGCGAGCCGGTCGACGAAGAGGCGGTACCCCTTGTCCGTCGGGATGCGCCCCGCACTCGTATGAGGCTGGGCGATGAACCCTTCCTCCTCGAGCGCCGCCATGTCGTTGCGGACGGTGGCCGGGGAGACCCCGAGGCTGTGCCGCTCGGTGAGCGCCTTGGAGCCGACGGGCTCCTCGGTGCCGACATAGTCGTGGACGATGGCGCGCAGCACTTCGAGCCTGCGTTCATTGAGCATCCGCGCACACCTCCACCTTTTTGCCCTGATACCTCTGTGTCCTGCGGCCCGCCTGGCACTCCCCTTGGGCGAGTGCCAGCCATTACCGCGCCCAGTGTACGGCCGTGAGGTACGACCCCGGCAAGGGCCGGACCCTCTATGTCGGTTCGACGGGCGGGGCAGCGGGCGGGGCAGCGGCTGCCAAGGCGCCCGTACAGGGCTAGCGTCGGCTTATGGACGTGGCACTGGCATGGGACGAGGCGGGCTGGGAGCGGCTCGCGCCGCACGTGGGGCGGCGGCGCCTCCCGGTCTGGGACTGTACTGCGGGCCTGGTGGTCGGCGGCGAATCGGCGCTGATGATCGAGGCGGGGGCGACCTTGCGCGAGGGGGCGGAGCTGCGCACGCAGGCGCGCGGCATCATCGGCGGGGGCCGCCGGGTCACCCATCTCGCCCTGACGCACCCGCACTTCGACCATGTCCTGGGCGCCGCGGCGTTCGCGGGCGTGGAGGTGTACGGCGCGGTGGGCGTCGACACGCTCCTGGCGCGGGGCCGCGACGAACTGCGCGCGTCGGCCGTCCGGCACGGGGTCCCGCCGGACGCCGCCGCGGAGGCCGCCGACCTGATCGTCCGGCCGCACCACTCGGTGTGCGGGGAGTGGACGCTCGACCTGGGGGGCGGGGTGCAGGTCCTGCTCGCGAACGTCGGCCCGGGCCACACGGGCCACGATCTGGCGGTCCTGGTCCCCGGCACGGACAGCTCTCCGGAGATCGTCTTCTGCGGAGATCTGGTCGAGGAGTCGGGCGAACCGCAGGCGGGCGACGACGCCGTACCGCAGCGGTGGCCCGCGGCGCTCGACCGGCTCCTCGACCTGGGCGGGGATGACGCGCTGTACGTGCCGGGGCACGGCGCGGTGGTGGATGCGGCTTTTGTCCGCGCGCAACGCGCCACACTGGCGGCCCGCTTCGGCGTGTCGTAGCCGGTCGTACGCCCTTTCTCTTATCGTCATGCGAATGCGCAAGTACTCCGCGGACCTGACTCCCCCCTGGAAGAAGCCGAAGCCCGTGCCGGAGGTCGCCGCCGACGCGGACCTCGTGGTGGAGGAGCTGAGCACCGGCTTCTGCGGAGCGGTGATCCGCTGCGAGAAGACGGCGGAGGGTCCGACGGTGACCCTGGAGGACCGCTTCGGCAAGCAGCGGGTCTTCCCGATGACTCCCGCGGGCTTCGACCTGGAGGGCCGGACGGTCACCCTCGTCCGCCCGTCCGCGGCTGCTCCTCGCGTACGTCCCACACGTACCGCATCCGGTTCGGTGGCCGTTCCGGGAGCGCGGGCCCGGGTCGCCCGTGCCGGTCGGATCTACGTCGAGGGTCGGCACGACGCGGAGCTCGTCGAGCGGGTGTGGGGCGACGACCTGCGGATCGAGGGCGTGGTCGTCGAGTACCTGGAGGGCATCGACGACCTCCCGGCGATCGTCAAGGAGTTCTCCCCCGGCCCCGACGCACGCCTCGGCGTCCTGGTGGACCACTTGGTGCCCGGCTCCAAGGAGTCGCGGATCGCGGCGGAGGTGAGTTCTTCATCGGCGCTGGTGGTGGGGCACCCCTATATCGACGTGTGGGAGGCGGTGAAGCCGTCGTCGGTGGGGATCGAGGCGTGGCCCCGGGTCCCGCGCGGCCAGGACTGGAAGACGGGCGTCTGCGAGGCGCTCGGCTGGCCCCTGAACACGGGGGCCGCGTGGCAACGGATCCTGGGCTCGGTGCGCAGCTACCGGGATCTGGAGCCGGCGCTCCTTGGCCGCGTGGAGGAACTGATCGACTTCGTCACGGGGACGGAGGGCTAGCCCGCCGCGGGCCGTGGTTCCGCCCTCGCACTGCACCACCGCTGCGCGGCGGATCTTTCCCGCCCACCCACCCGATTACCCCGCACTCCGGCGTTTGAGGGCCGGGGTATGGGGCGGAGCCCCTCCGCGGCGGAGCCGCTAATAGATACAGCCGGGAAGGGGCGGGGTTGGGGAAAGCCCCGCAGGGGCCGCCCGAACCGTCAGTCCACCAGGTCCCGCACCACCGCATCCGCCAGCAACCGCCCCCGCAGCGTCAGCACCGCACGCCCTTCCTCGTAGGGCCCGGCCTCAAGGAGCCCGTCCGCCAAAGCGCGCCCCGCAGCAACAAGCCCCGCAGGATGCAGCAAGGTCAACGGGCACCCTTCGAGCAGCCGCAGCTCAAGAAGGATCCGCTCCACCCGCCGGTCCTCCGCGGCGAGGATCTCCCGCCCGGCCCCCGGCGAGCGCCCAGCGGCAAGCGCCCCCGCATAAGCCCCGGGATGCTTCACGTTCCACCACCGCACGCCCCCCACATGGCTGTGGGCCCCCGGCCCGGCCCCCCACCAGTCGGCCCCCCGCCAGTACAACTCGTTGTGCAGGCAGCGCCCTGCCTCGGACGTGGCCCAGTTGGACACCTCGTACCAGGAGAATCCCGCGCCCCCGAGGACCTCGTCGGCGATCAGATACCGGTCCGCGTGGACGTCGTCGTCCGTCATCGGCACCTCCCCGCGCCGAATCCGCCGCGCCAGCTGCGTGCCCTCCTCGACGATCAGCGCGTAGGCGCTGACGTGGTCGGGTCCGGCGCCGATCGCCGCGTCGAGGGTGGTCCGCCAGTCGTCGTCCGTCTCTCCGGGTGTGCCGTAGATGAGGTCCAGGTTGACGTGCTCGAAGCCCGCAGCCCGCGCCTCCGCCACGCAGGCCTCGGGCCGCCCGGGCGTGTGCGTACGGTCGAGCACCTTCAGTACGTGCTGCTTCGCGCTCTGCATCCCGAAGGAGACGCGGTTGAATCCCCCGGCCCGCAGCTCGCTCAGGTACGCCGGGTCGACGGACTCCGGGTTCGCCTCGGTGGTGATCTCCGCGTCGTCCGCGAGCCCGAACTCCTCCCGCACGGCCCCCAGCATGCGGACGAGGTCGGATGCGGCGAGCAGCGTCGGCGTACCACCCCCGACGAAGACGGTCTGTACGGGGCGCGGGTCGTCGCCCAGGGTCTTGCGCGCGAGCCGCACCTCGTCGATCAGGGTGTCCGCGTAGTTGTCGCGTGAGGCGAGCACGCCGCCGGAGCCGCGCAGCTCGGTCGCGGTGTAGGTGTTGAAGTCGCAGTAGCCGCAGCGCGTGGCGCAGTACGGGACGTGGAGGTAGAAGCCGAGCGGACGGGCCTCCGCTCCCTGCAGGGCGGACGCGGGCAGCGCGCCGTCCTCGGGCATGGGCTCACCATCAGGCAGTGCGGAAGGCATACCTTCGATTGTCCCGCACCGCCGAGCAAGCCGACGCCGCACACAGATCCGCTCCTGCCAAAGCCGACTCCCAGCCGCACAAAACAGCCCGCCCGACGCGCCGCGCGGCAAGATCACTGCGCCTGCAACACCAGCACCGCCATATCGTCATCCAACGGCTTCTCCGAGAACTCGTGCACCAGCCTCTTGATCCGTTCCGCCACCAGGGCCGCGTCAAGGCCCTCGCAGCTCGCGAACGCCGTGGCGAGACCGTCGTCGTCGTCGAACATCTGGCGGCCGGCCCGGCGCTCCGTCACCCCGTCCGTGACGCAGAGCAGTGTGTCGCCTGTCCACAGCTCGAACGTTTCACTGACATATTTCGCCTCCTCGACAACCCCGAGCAGCAGCTGGGGCGCGGCCGCGGCCTGGACCGTGCCGTCCGGGGAGAGGAGGAGCGGCAGCGGATGTCCGGCGCTCGCCACCGTGCAGCGGACGCCGCCGCCGTCCATGGGCACCAGCTCGCCGTAGAGCAGGGAGAGGAAACGGGATGTGGCTCCGTCGGGCGGCACGCTCTGGCCGCCCGCGACCGCGACCACCGCCGCCGCCGCGTCCGCCGCCTCCGTCGCGTCGTCGAGGAGCAGCTGGTTGAGGCGGTCGAGGACCTCAGCGACCTTGTACCCCTCGCGGGCGAGCAGCCGCAGCCACGGCCGGGCGAGGCCGATCACGACGGCCGCCTCGACGCCCTTGCCCTGTACGTCGCCGAGCGCGAAGCACCAGCGGTCCTTGCCCGCCTGGAACACGTCGTAGAAGTCGCCGCCGGGGCCGCCCTTGTCCCGCGGCTCGTACACCACGCCGCTGTGCATCCCGGGGATGTCCGCGACGGAGCTCGGCAGCAGGCCGCGCTGCAGGACCTGGCTGATGGTGGCCTGCCGCTGGTAGCGGCGTGCCGCGCTGATGGCGAGCGCGACGCGGCGGCTGAAGTCCTCGATGAGGCCCGTGACTTCGTCGGCGAAGCGCATCTCCCCGGCCCGCCCGATGACGAGCGTGCCCAGCGAACCACCGCCCGCCATGAGCCGGTAGGCCAGGGCGGTGCCGGGCGCCTCACCGACCGGCCCCTCACCGGGCGACACCTCGCCGGGCCACGGCACGGGGACGGCGCCGGATCCCGCCGATTCGGGCAGCCGGGGCGGGTCCTTCTCCAGGCTGCGGCGCAGTTCCTCTATGCGCTGCTCGCTGGCGTGCCAGACGCGGGCGAGCCGCGTGCCCGTACCGCCGCCCGCCTCGCCGCGCGGCGCGGCATCCGATTCGTCGTCGAGCCACACCGCGCACCAGTCCGCGAGCCGCGGCACGAGCAGCTGCCCGGCGAGTGCGGCCACCAGTTCCTCGTCGAACTGCCCGGCGAGCAGATCGGACGCCTCGGCGAGGAAGGTGAGCGCGCCGCGGTTGACCCACTCCGTCTCGTGCGAGACGCGCTTCGGCAGCGGCGCGAGGATCTCCATGCCGCGCAGCCCGCGTTGCATCGCCTGTTCACTGGTGTACGGCTCGGTCTCCTGTACAGCTTGCGCACCTCCGACCGGAAGGCGGGCCCAGACGGTCTTGGTGCCGGTGCGGTAGGTGATGCCCCAGGAGTCGGAGAGGGCGGCGACGAGTCGAAGGCCCCTGCCGTACTCGGGTGTGCCCGCCGACTGTGGCCTGGACTCGCTGCGGACCGCGCGGGCGGGGTGGTGGTCGGACACCTCGATGACCAGGGTGTCGGTTTCCTCCCCCAGGCCCGCCTCGTCGAGCCGGCACAGCAGCTCGACCGTCGTGCCCGCGTGGACGACGGCGTTCGTGACCAGTTCACTGACCAGCAGCACGGCATCGTCCGCGACACGCTCCGTTATGCCCGCCGCCGCGGGAACGGAGAGCTCGGTCCAGTCGGCGAGGGCCGCACGCACGAACCTGCGCGCGGCGGCGGGCGCCAACGGGTTTCCGGGCAGCGATGTGCACACCACCGCCGGCGGGCCTGGCTGCTGGCCAGGCTGGGCGTACGCACGGAAAACGGTCTCCCGTTGCATCGGAATGGACCCCACGTTTCGGCTCCTGAGCAGTTCGGTCGAATACGCCTCAGGCGACACCGTCAGAGTGACAGACTGGCCATGCCCATAAGCACCGAGTTACCGAAGTGGGCCGCTATGAGTGAGAACAGTGCTATGCCCGCGCTCGATTCCGGTCGGATTCCGGCCCCGAAAGCGATACCTTCGCCGACGCTCGAACACAGTCCGGACAAGGTCTCGGCAACCCCGGAGCCCGCCCCGGAAGTGATCTCCGACCTGCGCCCGCTCCTGGCCGCCATGCGGGCGGCGCGGGACGGTGACTTCACGAAGGTCGCGGTGACCGGCCACGGCCTGACGGCCGAGCTGCACACCGTGTTCAACGAGATGCTGGACCGCTCACTCCACTTCGACGGCGAACTCGCCCGCGTACGCCGGGAGATCATCCGCCTCGGCCATCTCGACGAGCGGTTCTCCGCGAGCCCGGGGCAGGGCAGCTGGGCCTCGCGCATCCAGGACATCAACTCCCTGCTCAACTCGCTTGTCGCTCCCGCGGCCAACGCCACCCGTGTACTGAACGCGGTTGCGGGCGGCGACCTCACCCAGCGCGTGGACCTGCACGACGGCTCCCGCGAGCTGCGGGGCGACCTGCGGCGCCTGGGCCGCGCGGTGAACACGATGGTCGACCAGCTTTCGCTCTTCACGGGCGAGGTAACCCGCGTCGCCCGTGAGGTCGGCACGGAGGGGCGGCTCGGCGGTCGCGCCAAGGTGCGGGGTCTCTCGGGTAGTTGGCGTGACGTGACGGAGGCCGTGAACACGATGGCCGCCCGCCTGACCGCACAGGTGCGCGATATCGCCTTGGTGACGACGGCGGTGGCGCAGGGTGACCTGACACGGACAGTGACCGTCGAGGCGACGGGCGAGCTGCTCGAACTGAAGCTGACCGTCAACACGATGGTGGAGCAGCTCTCCGCGTTCGCGGCCGAGGTGACGCGTGTCGCCCGCGAGGTCGGTACCGAGGGCCAGTTGGGCGGCCGGGCACAGGCTCGCGGTGTGTCGGGGGTCTGGAAGGACCTCACCGACAACGTCAACTTCATGGCGTCGAATCTCACCTCTCAGGTGCGCAACATCGCCCAGGTCACCACGGCCGTCGCCAACGGCGACCTGAGTCAGAAGATCACCGTCGACGCCCGGGGCGAGATCCTGGAGCTGAAGTCGACGGTGAACACGATGGTGGACCAGCTCTCCGCCTTCGCGGACGAGGTCACCCGCGTCGCCCGCGAGGTCGGCACGGAAGGCAACCTGGGCGGTCGCGCTCAGGTGCGCGGTGTGTCGGGGGTCTGGAAGGACCTCACCGACAACGTCAACTTCATGGCGGACAACCTCACCTCTCAGGTGCGCAACATCGCCCTCGTGTCGACGGCCGTCGCCCAGGGCGACCTCGGCAAGAAGATCACGGTCGAGGCGAAGGGCGAGATCCTCGAACTGAAGTCGACCATCAACACGATGGTGGACCAGCTCTCCGCCTTCGCCGACGAGGTCACCCGCGTCGCCCGCGAGGTCGGCACGGAAGGCAATCTCGGCGGTCAGGCCCAGGTGCGCGGCGTCTCCGGCGTATGGAAGGACCTCACCGACAACGTCAACTTCATGGCGCTGAACCTCACGTCCCAGGTGCGCAACATCGCCCAGGTCACCACGGCCGTCGCCAACGGCGACCTGTCCAAGATGATCACGGTGACGGCGCGCGGCGAGATCCTGGAGCTGAAGGACACCGTCAACACGATGGTGGAGCAGCTGCGCGCCTTCGCTGACGAGGTGACCCGCGTGGCCCGCGAGGTCGGGACCGACGGCCGGCTCGGCGGGCGGGCCCAGGTGCTCGGTGTGTCGGGCGTGTGGAAGGACCTCACCGACAACGTCAACTACATGGCCGACAACCTCACGGGACAGGTCCGCAACATCGCGCAGGTCGCGACGGCGGTGGCCCAGGGCGACCTCTCCAAGAAGATCGACGTGGACGCGCGCGGCGAGATCCTGGAGCTGAAGACCACCATCAACACCATGGTGGACACGCTGTCCTCCTTCTCCTCCGAGGTCACCCGCGTGGCCCGCGAGGTCGGTTCCGAGGGTCAACTGGGCGGCCAGGCAAGGGTCGAGGGCGTCTACGGCACGTGGAAGCGTCTGACGACGAACGTGAACGAGCTCGCCCTGAACCTCACCACGCAGGTCCGCGCGATCGCCGAGGTCGCCTCGGCCGTGGCGCAGGGCGACATGACCCGCTCCATCACGGTCGAGACCCGCGGCGAGGTCTCCGAGCTCAAGAACAACATCAACGTCATGGTCTCCAACCTCCGCGAGACCACCCGCGCCAAGGACTGGCTGGAGTCGAACCTCGCCCGTCTCGCGGGTCTGATGCAGGGCCACCGCGACCTGATGGAGGTCGCGGACCTGATCCTGCGCGAGCTGACCCCGCTGGTGAACGCGCAGTACGGCGCCTTCTTCCTGGCCGATCCGGAGGCGGGTGAGGCGGCCAAGACACTGCAGATTCCGCCCGTCAAGGGACTCGCCTTCATCGCCGGGTACGGCTCCGGGCAGGGCTCGGTCGTCGACACGGGCGCCATGCCCGCGCACGGCCTGGTGCGCCAGGCCGCCCTGGAGAAGAAGCGGATCCTCGTCGACGAGGTGCCGCCCGACTACATCAAGATCATTTCGGGGCTCGGGGACGCGACGCCGGCCAGCCTGGTGATCATCCCCATCCTCTTCGAGGACAAGCTGCTCGGCGTCATCGAGCTGGCCACGTTCTCCCGCTTCTCGGACGTGCACCTCGCCTTCTTCGACCAGTTCGTGAGCACGATCGGCGTCGCGATCAACACGATCATCGCCAACTCCCGTACGGAGTCACTGCTCAGCGAGTCCCAGCGGCTCGCCACACAGCTCCAGGACCGCTCGGACGAACTCCAGCTCCAGCAGGCGGAGTTGCAGCGCTCGAACGCCGAGCTGGAGGAGAAGGCGGCGCTCCTCGCCACGTCTTCGCAGTACAAGTCGGAGTTCCTCGCGAACATGTCGCACGAGCTGCGCACGCCGCTGAACTCCCTGCTCATCCTGGCCCGGCTGCTCTCCGACAACCCCGACAGCCATCTCTCCGACCAGGAAGTCCAGTTCGCGACCACGATCC
The DNA here is from genome assembly GCF_042795295.1 of Streptomyces sp. NPDC056486. Lineage (NCBI taxonomy): Bacteria > Bacillati > Actinomycetota > Actinomycetes > Kitasatosporales > Streptomycetaceae > Streptomyces > Streptomyces sp. NPDC056486. The sequence goes on along the minus strand of NZ_JBHTSF010000064.1, from coordinate 21,750 downwards.
ACCGCTCGGGCTCCGACCTCCTCCAACTCATCAACGACATCCTGGACTTGTCGAAGATCGAGGCGGGCCGGATGGACGTACGCCCCAAGAAGCTCCCCCTGATCAAGGTCCTCGACTACGTCCACGCGACGTTCCGCCCGCTCACCCTCGACCGCGGGCTCGCCTTCGAGGTGTCGGTCGGCGAGGACGTGCCGCGCGAGATGTTCTCCGACGAGCAGCGGCTCCAGCAGATCCTGCGCAACCTCCTGTCGAACGCGGTCAAGTTCACCGCGACCGGCCGCGTCGAGCTGCGCGTGAGCCGCGTCAAGAACACCGGTGACCGGCTCCACGACGGCGACCGGCTCTGCTTCGCCGTCAAGGACACCGGCATCGGCATCCCGGCCGACCAGCTCCCGGCCATCTTCGAGGCGTTCCAGCAGGCCGACGGCACCACCAACCGCAAGTACGGCGGCACCGGCCTCGGCCTCTCCATCAGCCGCGAGATCGCCGGACTCCTCGGCGGCCGCATCACCGCGGAGAGCAGCCCGGGCCAGGGCTCCACCTTCTCGCTGTACGTCCCCGTGGTGCACCCCGGACACGGGCCCGCAGCAGCGGCGTACGCGGCGACCAGGGAACTGACGACGCCGGAGCCGCACGACGAGCGGGTCACCATGTCCCCGCACACCTTCCACGAACAGAACGACAGCTGGCCGACCCCCACCAAACTGGAGGAGTACAGGGAAGGCCCGGCCGGCCGCATATTGCGTGGGCGCCGCGTCCTGATCGTGGACGACGACATCCGCAACGTCTTCGCGCTCACCCATGTACTGAGCCGCGTCGGCATGCCTGTCCTGTACGCGGAGAACGGCCGCGAAGGAATCGAGACCCTGGAGCGCAACCCCGACACCGACCTGATCCTGATGGACATCATGATGCCGGAGATGGACGGCTACGAAACCATCACCGCGATCCGCCGCACCCCACGCTGGGCCGGCCTTCCCATCATCGCGCTGACCGCCAAGGCGATGCCCGGCGACCGCGAGAAGGCCATCGAACAGGGTGCAAGCGACTATGTACCCAAGCCTGTGGATGTGGACCAGTTGCTCACCGTCGCCTGCGCGCTCCTTGCCCCCGAGAGCAACGGCACGGACGAGCCGGACACACCCGCAGCAGAAGAGAAACCCGTTGTTCCGGAACCGGCAGGCACTCTCGGGGAGGCTGCCGTTCCGCCGACGACCGAGTGAGGCACCATCACCATGAGCACTGAGGTCATGACCGACAACCGCGCGAGCATCCTTCTTGTCGATGACATGGAGGACAATCTGATGGCGCTCGAAGCTGTCCTGGGGTCCCTCAACGAGCCTCTGGTACGCGCGCGTTCGGGCGAGGAGGCGATGAAGGCGCTGCTGCGGCAACGATTCGCCGTGATCCTCCTGGACGTACGCATGCCGGGGATGGACGGCTTCGAGACCGCGTCGAACATCAAACGGCTCGACCAGACCAAGGACGTGCCCATCATCTTCCTGACGGGCACCGACAACGACTCGGGCTATGCCTTCCGGGGCTACGCGACGGGCGCCGCGGACTACCTCACCAAACCCTTCGACCCCTGGGTACTGCGTTCCAAGGTCACCGTCTTCCTCGAACTGCACCGCAAGAACCAGCAGTTGGAGAAGATCCTGGCGCGCGAGCAGCAGCAGTTCGCCGAGCTGGCGGCCCGCCTCTCGGCGATCGAGACCCACATGGCCGCGAGCAGCCTGGGTGATGTCCTGGAGCTGCGCCACCACGTGACACACATGGAGGACCTGGTGAAGGAGATGCGGCGCGGGCGGGGTGTCTGACCCAACTGACCCAGGGGTCGGACACCCCGCCCGCGTACGGGAGTCGAGGCTCAGGCCTCGCGGGATCCCGCGTACATCTCGTCGATCAGGTGCTTGTACTCGCGCTCGACGACCGGGCGCTTCAGCTTCAGACTCGGCGTCAGCTCACCGTGCTCGATGTCCAGGTCACGGGGCAGCAGCTTGAACTTCTTGACGGTCTGCCAGCGCTGCAGACCTTCGTTGAGCTGCTTCACATAGCCCTCGATGAGCCCGACCGTCGCCGGGGCCGAGACCACGTCGGCGTAGCTCTTGCCGTCCAGGCCGTTGTCCTTGGCCCAGGCCAGGATGGCAGGCTCGTCGAGCGAGATCAGGGCGGTGCAGAAGTTCCGGTCGGCGCCGTGCACCAGGATGTTGGAGACGTAGGGGCAGACGGCCTTGAACTGGCCCTCGACCTCGGCCGGCGCGATGTACTTACCGCCGGAGGTCTTGATCAGGTCCTTCTTGCGGTCGGTGATCCGGAGGTAGCCGTCCTCGGACAGCTCGCCGATGTCCCCGGTGTGGAACCACCCGTCGGACTCAAGGACCTCGGCCGTCTTCGCGTCGAGGCCGTGGTAGCCCTCCATGATGCCGGGGCCGCGCAGCAGGATCTCGCCGTCGTCCGCGATCCGGACCTCGGTGCCGGGCAGCGGCTTGCCGACGGTGCCGGTGCGGTAGGCCTCGCCGGGGTTGACGAAGGAGGCGGCCGACGACTCGGTGAGGCCGTAGCCCTCCAGGATGTGGATGCCCGCGCCGGCGAAGAAGTAGCCGATGTCGGGTGCGAGCGCGGCCGACCCGGAGACGGCGGCGCGCAGACGCCCGCCGAAGGCCTCCCGCAGCTTGGAGTAGACGAGCGCGTCGGCGACCTTGTGCTTGGCGCCGAGCGCGAAGGGCACGGACGCGTTGCCGGTCCTGCGGAAGTTGTCCTGGCTGACCTTCGCGTACTCGCGGGAGACGTCCGCCGCCCACAGGAAGATCTTGTACTTGGCGCCGCCACCGGCCCGCGCCTTGGCCGCGACCCCGTTGTAGACCTTCTCGAAGATGCGCGGCACGGCGGCCATGTACGTCGGCTGCACGACAGGCAGGTTCTCGATGATCTTGTCGACGCGGCCGTCGACCGCGGTGACGTGCCCCAGCTCGATCTGCCCCGAGGTCAGCACCTTGCCGAAGACGTGCGCGAGCGGCAGCCACAGGTACTGCACGTCGTCCGGGCCGAGAAGACCGGTCGAGGCGATGGCCTTCGCCATGTACGACCAGTTGTCCTGCGGAAGGCGCACACCCTTGGGGCGGCCCGTGGTGCCGGAGGTGTAGATGATCGTGGCGAGCTGATCCTTGGTGATCGCCGCGATCCGGTCCTTGACGGCCTCGGGGTTCTTCTCCAGATGGGCGGCGCCGCGCGCCTCCAGATCGGCGAGGGTGAGCACCCAGCCGTCGGGGTCGCCGTCGGCGGGTCCCGCACCCTCGGTGTCGATCACCACGACGTGCCGAAGATCGGGCAGCTCGGCCCGCTTCTCGCGCGCCTTGGCGAGCTGCGCGGCGTTCTCGGCGATAAGGACCCGGCTGCCGGAGTCGGCCAGGATGTAGGTGGACTCCTCGGCATTGGTCTGCGGATACACCGTGGTGGTGGCCGCGCCCGCGCAGAGGATGCCGAGGTCGGCGAGGATCCACTCGACCCGCGTGGAAGAGGCGAGCGCCACCCGGTCCTCGGGCGCGAGGCCGAGCTCGATCAGACCCGCGGCAATGGCGTAGACACGCTCGGCGGCCTGCGCCCAGCTCAGCGACTTCCATTCGTCGGGGCCATCGCCCGAGACAGATGGCACGGGATAGCGGTAGGCCTCTGCGTCGGGCGTGGCCGCCACGCGCTCCAGGAAGAGATGCGCCACGGACGGCGGACGGTTCTCGATCAAGGTCTGTGTGTCGCTCACGACATCCTCCGGACCCGCGACATGGCGGCGACTGGCTGGCGGCTGCTGGTCTTGTTTAACTTGCGAGTAACCTACGAGCAGTGATCAGAGTAGAGCGCTGAAGCCCAGCGCGTAAGGGGCTTCTGCCTGTCACTTCATACAAGAACGGGTCCGCCGCGCAAGAGCGCGACGGACCCGCTGAGATGCCCCTGTGCTCCCCGTGCCGGACGGGACCAGAGTTACTTCTTCGCCTTGCCCGGACCGCTGTCGTCGCTGGAGAGCACCGCGATGAAGGCTTCCTGCGGCACCTCGACGGAGCCGACCATCTTCATGCGCTTCTTGCCCTCCTTCTGCTTCTCGAGCAGCTTGCGCTTACGGGAGATGTCACCGCCGTAGCACTTGGCGAGTACATCCTTACGGATGGCGCGGATGGTCTCGCGGGAGATGACCCGGGAGCCGATGGCGGCCTGAATGGGGATCTCGAAGGCCTGCCGCGGGATGAGCTCCCGCAGCTTGGCCACCAGGCGCACGCCGTACGCGTACGCGGCGTCCTTGTGCGTGACGGCGGAGAACGCGTCGACCCGGTCGCCGTGCAGCAGGATGTCGACCTTCACCAGGTCGGCGGACTGCTCGCCGGTGGGCTCGTAGTCCAGGGACGCGTAACCGCGGGTCTTGGACTTCAGCTGGTCGAAGAAGTCGAAGACGATCTCGGCGAGGGGGAGGGTGTAGCGGATCTCCACCCGGTCCTCGGAGAGGTAGTCCATGCCGAGGAGAGTGCCGCGACGGGTCTGGCACAGCTCCATGATCGAGCCGATGAACTCGCTCGGCGCGAGGAGAGTGGCGCGCACGACGGGCTCGAAGACCTTGTCGATCTTGCCCTCGGGGAACTCGCTCGGGTTGGTGACCGTGTGCTCGGTGCCGTCCTCCATGTCCACGCGGTAGACCACGTTGGGGGCGGTGGCGATCAGGTCGAGCCCGAACTCGCGCTCGAGGCGCTCACGGATCACGTCGAGGTGGAGAAGCCCCAGGAAGCCCACGCGGAAGCCGAAGCCGAGCGCGGCCGAGGTCTCCGGCTCGTAGACGAGAGCGGCGTCGTTGAGCTGCAGCTTGTCGAGGGCCTCGCGCAGGTCCGGGTACTCCGAGCCGTCCAGCGGATAGAGACCCGAGAACACCATCGGCTTGGGGTCCTTGTAACCGCCGAGGGCCTCGGTCGCGCCCTTGTGCAGGGAGGTGATCGTGTCACCGACCTTGGACTGACGGACGTCCTTCACGCCGGTGATGATGTAGCCCACCTCGCCGACGCCGATGCCGTCGGACGGGGTCATCTCGGGGGACGACACACCGATCTCGAGCAGCTCGTGCGTGGCCCCGGTGGACATCATCCGGATCCGCTCACGCTTGTTGAGCTGACCGTCGACGACACGTACGTACGTCACGACGCCGCGGTAGGAGTCGTACACGGAGTCGAAGATCATCGCGCGCGCGGACGCGTCCGCGACACCGACCGGCGGCGGAACCTCGGCGACGACCTTGTCGAGCAGCGCCTCGACGCCCATGCCGGTCTTCGCGGAGACCTTAAGGACGTCGTCAGGGTCGCAGCCGATGAGGTTGGCGAGCTCCTCCGAGAACTTCTCCGGCTGGGCGGCCGGCAGGTCGATCTTGTTCAGCACCGGAACGATCTTGAGGTCGTTCTCCATCGCCAGGTAGAGGTTGGCGAGAGTCTGCGCCTCGATGCCCTGCGCCGCGTCGACGAGGAGGACCGTGCCCTCACATGCCGCAAGCGAGCGCGACACCTCGTACGTGAAGTCCACGTGCCCCGGGGTGTCGATCATGTTGAGAATGTGGGTCTTGCTCTGCTCGGGCCCCTCCGTGGGGGCCCAGGGCAGACGCACCGCCTGGGACTTGATCGTGATGCCGCGCTCACGCTCGATGTCCATGCGGTCGAGGTACTGGGCGCGCATCTGCCGCTGGTCGACCACACCGGTCAGCTGGAGCATGCGGTCGGCGAGCGTGGACTTGCCGTGGTCGATGTGCGCGATGATGCAGAAATTACGGATCAGAGCCGGGTCGGTACGGCTCGGCTCGGGCACATTTTTAGGGGTCGCGGGCACGCAGGGTCCTGTCTCTTGAGGCGCCTGTCGCCTCGGGTCGGATCTATACGTAGATTCCATGGTCCCACGGGTGGGGCACTGGACCCGGATCGGGCAGGTCAGGGTGGGGAGACGAGCCCGGGACGTAACCGGGACGAGACCGGATTGGGTCGGTCGTGGGGCTGCTGGTAATCTGGGCAGCTGTGTCTCCTGACCCTCTCGGCCCCTCGCGGTTCTGATGGCCCTGAGGCACGTGTCAAACAAACTCATCTGCAGTACCTCTGCAGAACCTGAACCTGAAAAGGCTCTTTCGTGGCGAACATCAAGTCCCAGATCAAGCGGATCAAGACCAACGAGAAGGCGCGTCAGCGCAACAAGGCGGTCAAGTCTTCTCTGAAGACCGCGATCCGCAAGGCCCGCGAGGCCGTTGCCGCGGGTGACACCCAGAAGGCCGTCGAGGCCACGCGCGTTGCTTCGCGCGAGCTCGACAAGGCCGTCTCCAAGGGCGTCATCCACAAGAACCAGGCCGCCAACAAGAAGTCGGCGCTTGCTTCGAAGGTCGCGACCCTCCAGAGCTGAAGCCCTTGCCCCGGCTCGCCGGGGCGCTGATCAATCCTCACCGCGAGGGTAATTCGAGCCCTCTACCTCGAATCGCGGACAGACCACGCAGTACGCCACGCTGCGACGATGCCCCCGGCCCACTCCGGGGGCATTGCTGTGTCCGGGGACGAGGCCCGTCAGGGGCGCGGGGAGTCAGCTGCGGGGGCGTGCCCCTTCAGGGGCGCGGGGAACTGCGCGACCAGCCACGACCTACCCGCAGGCTCCGAGCGGCACACCGACCGGTATATCGGCGCAGTCTCAGCGACGCGCCCTCGCCGCGCGGGCGACGGCCACGACGGCCTTCTCCAGGGCGTACTCCGGATCGTCCCCGCCCCCCTTGACCCCCGCATCGGCCGCCGCGACAGCGGTGAGCGCGGTGGCCACCCCGTCGGGCGTCCAGCCCCGCATCTGCTGCCGAACCCGGTCGATCTTCCAGGGCGGCATGCCCAGCTCACGGGCGAGGTCGGCAGGCCGCCCGCCCCGCGCGGAGGAGAGCTTCCCGATCGCCCGCACGGCCTGTGCAAGCGCGCTGGTGATCAGGACGGGGGCGACGCCGGTCGACAGGGACCAGCGCAACGCCTCGAGCGCTTCGGCGGCCCGGCCCTCCACGGCACGGTCGGCCACGGTGAAGCTGGAGGCCTCGGCGCGGCCCGTGTAATAGCGGCCGACGACCGCCTCGTCGATCGTGCCCTCGACGTCCGCGACCAGCTGGGACACCGCCGCCGCGAGCTCCCGCAGATCACTGCCGATCGAGTCGACCAGGGCCTGGCACGCTTCCGGCGTCGCCGAACGGCCCAGGGCGCGGAACTCGCTCCGTACGAACGAGAGCCGGTCCGAGGCCTTGGTCATCTTGGGGCAGGCGACCTCACGGGCCCCCGCCTTGCGGGCGGCGTCGAGCAACGCCTTGCCCTTGGCCCCGCCCGCGTGCAGCAGGACAAGGGTGATCTCCTCGGCCGGCGACCCGAGATACGCCTTCACGTCCTTGACCGTGTCGGCCGACAGATCCTGCGCGTTGCGTACGACCACGACCTTGCGCTCGGCGAAGAGCGAGGGGCTTGTCAGCTCGGCGAGCGTGCCGGGCTGCAGCTGGTCGGAGGTGAGGTCGCGCACATCCGTGTCCGCGTCGGCGGCACGGGCGGCCGCGACCACCTGCTGCACGGCGCGGTCGAGGAGGAGGTCCTCCTGGCCCACGGCGAGCGTGAGAGGAGCGAGCGGGTCGGCGGTATCTGTCTTCCTGGCCATCGCGGTAAAGCATCCCACGCGGCACTGACAGCGAGTCCCGTGCAGCCCGCCCCATACCGGAGAATGGGGAGGTGACCGACGTACGACATGTCCTGGTGCTGCCCGACCGCGATACCGCGGAAGAAGTGGCGGAAGAACTCCCCGACCGTTTCGGCGTGCGTGAGCAGCCTCAACTCGTCCGTGACGCCCTGGCCGGCGAGGACGACGCCGAGGACGCCCAGTGGCTGGTCGTGGTCGAGGACCCCGAGCGGCGCCTCGACCGCACGGCGCTCGATGAACTGGCGGCGGAACACGAGGGCTGGCTCGAGGCCCCCTGACGGCGTCAGCTCTTGGGCAGGACCTGGATGTCGAGGTCGATCGTGATGCTGGGGCCGACCGCCGCGATGCCGCGGGCCAGCATCGTCTGCCAGTTGATCGTGAAGTCGTCGCGGTGCAGCTCGGTGGAGGCGCGGCAGGCGACGCGGGTCTCACCCTCCAGGCCGTGGCCCACCCCGAGGTACTCCGTCTCGAGCGTGACCGTACGCGTCACGCCGTGCAGCGTGAGGCCGCCCGTGATCGCCCAACGGCTGCCGCCCTTGTGCACAAAACGGTCGCTGTAGAACTCCATCGTCGGGAAACGCTCCACGTCGAGGAAGTCACCGGATCGCAGGTGGTCGTCCCGCATCTTCACCGCGGTGTCGATGGAGGCGGCGTCGATGACGACATGCATCGCGGAGTCCTCCATACGCTCCCCCAGCCGTATGGCGCCCGCGAAGCTGTTGAACCGGCCGTGGATACGGGCAAGCCCGATGTGCCGCGCGGAGAAGGCGACCGACGAGTGCAGGGGGTCGAGCTCCCAGTCACCGGGCTCGGGCAGCGCCGGGGGCCGAGCTATCTGGAGCATGACGTCACCGAGCGAGGCGTGCGCGCTCTCCCCGACCGTGGCGTTCGCCCGGTACGGAGTGAAACCCTCCGCCGAGACCGCCAGGCGGTAGTCCCCGGCCGGAACAGTCGCGACGAACGAACCGAACGGGTCGAGGCCCCCGCCGACGACCTTGCGCCCCATGGCATCGCTGACCGCGAACTCCGCGTGCCGCACGGGCTCATTGACGGGATCGAGCACCCGGCAGCTGAGCACGCCCGCATGGGGCGGAACCGCCACGGCGGACAAGGGCCCTCCGACCCGTGCTGCCCGGCCCGCCAGTCCTGGCCGACCCGCCAGTCCTGCCCCACCGGCTCGTCCTGCCCCACCGGCCCGATCGGTCCGACCGGCTCGATCGGTCCGACCGGCTCGGTTCCTGCGGTCTCCCAGCCAACGGCCGAACATATGCGACACACCCCCGCGCACCTTGACAACTCATATCCCGAAGGGGCATTCGATCACCGTTGCGGCATTCGATGCAACACGAACCCACTTCGCTGCAATTCGGTTGAGTCCGACGACCTCGACCCGGCGTCTCGTCAGGGCGGTCGCGTGGCCACCTCCAGCGTCGGAGCCGCTCCGCCCACCGCCTGAGCCGCCGATCCGCCGGTCGGCCCGACGACCGCGATCGAGCCGTTCGTGTCCGTCCGCAGTACCTCCGCTCCCCCGGCCCGCAACGCCGCGACCGTGCGGGGCGCCGGGTGTCCGTATGAGTTGTCCCTGCCGCAGGAAATGAGAGCGAGGCGCGGCGCGGTCCGCCGCATAAGTCCGGGGTCCTGATACGCCGAGCCGTGGTGGGCGACCTTGAGCACGTCCACGGGTGGCAGCGCCGCCGCGGCCGGTGTGCGCGACAGGGCTCGCTGAGCGGGCGGCTCCAGATCGCCGAGCAGCAGCAGGGTCACCCCCTTGGCACGGACGAGCAGGGTGACGCTGGCGTCGTTCGGGCCGTCGGGAGCCGACACCTGTCCCGGGCCCTCCGCCACCGGCCAGAGCACCTGCCAGTCGAGTGCGCCGCCACCGGCACGGCGCCGCTCCCCCGCCACGGCGCGGGTCACCGGAATTCGATGGGCGGCCGCCTGGTCACGTACGAACCGCGCCTGCTCGGGTGGCTCTTGATACCCCGTCGTCTGGATCGCCCCCACCGAACGCCCCCGCAGCACGCCCGGCAGGCCCGCCACGTGGTCCGCGTGAAAGTGGGTCAGCAGGACGAGCGGTACACGGGTCACGCCGAGCGAACGCAGACAGCGGTCCACTAGCACCGGGTCAGGACCCGCGTCGACGACCACTCCCGCCCCGTCACCGGCGGCGAGCACGGTGGCATCCCCCTGACCCACGTCGCACATGGCAAACCGCCAGCCCGGCGGCGGCCAGCCCGCGATCACCCGGACGAGGGGCGGGGGTTGCACGATCGCGAGGAGGAGCAGCAGGGCACAGGCCGCGCTGAGCCAGGGGTGCCTGACGAGCCTGCGGCCGACCAGCACCACACCGACCGTGGCCAGGGCGAGCAACAGACCGCCACGCCAGCCACCGGGCCAGTCGACTCCGCTCCCCGGCAGAGCCGCACCCGTGCGGGCGATGTCAGCGATCCACGCGGCCGGCCAACTCGCCCACCATGCGACAAACTTGGCGACCGGCATGGCCAACGGAGCCGTCGCGAGTGTGGCGAAGCCAAGGACTGTGGCGGGCGCGACAGCCACCTCCGCGAGGAGGTTGCAGGGGATCGCCACCAGGCTCACCCGTGCCGCGATGACGGCGACGACCGGCGCGCACACCGCCTGCGCGGCGCCCGCGGCGGCCAACGCCTCGGCCAGGCGCGGGGGAACTCTGCGTCTTTGAAGGGCGGCGCTCCACCTCGGGGCGAGGGTGAGCAGGGCGCCGGTGGCAAGGACAGAGAGCAGAAAGCCGGGGCTGCGGGCCAGCCACGGGTCGTAAAGGACCAGCAGCAGTACGGCTGCGGCCAGGGCAGGAATCAGCGACCGACGCCGTCCCGTACCGATGGCGAGCAACGCGATCACCCCGCAGGCCGCGGCCCGCAGCACGCTCGGGTCCGGTCGGCAGACGATGACGAAGCCGAGAGTGAGGGCGCCGCCGATCAGCGCGGTCGCCCGCAGCGGGATCCCGAGGCGGGGTGCGATACCCCGCCGCTCGGCGCGCTGAGCGAGGCCCGGCGGGCCGATGAGCAGCGCGAGGACGATCGTGAGATTCGCCCCACTCACAGCCAGGAGGTGCGTCAGGTCAGTTGCCCTGAAGGCCTCTTCCAGCTCGGGCGGCACGCGGGAGGTGTCCCCGACCACAAGGCCGGGCAACAGTGCCCGGGCATCGGGCGGCAACCCATCAGTGGCCTCCCGCAGCCCGCCCCGCAACCGTCCCGCCATGCGCTGCGGCCCCGACGGCGCCTCGATCACCCGCGGTGTCTGCTCTCCGGCCACTCGCACCACCGCCGCGATGCGGTCACTTTGCGGCAAGGGAGGCGACAGGCCCGCCCGGACGCGCAGCCTGGTCGAAGGCAGGAGCGCGAGCCAGCGCGCCTTGCTCCAGGGGCCGACGGATTCCCCGTCGGCGGATTTCCCGTCGGCGGCATCCCCGTCGCCGGCCCCGCTCCCCTGCCCACGCCCGTCCCCGTCCCCATCCCCGCCCTCTGCAAAGACCAGGACCGGGGTGCGGGTGACAGAGGTCTTGCCGTCATGCATCGTGACTCGGACGATCTCCGCGTCCAGCATGACGGAGGGCGGCAGGGCCCGAGCTCCCGGGACGCGGGGCCGGGTGAGCCGGGGGTCGGACGTGACCTCCAACTCGACCTCCGCCTCGGAGTATTGGCGGGCCAGGGCAGGGACCGGTCCCCGGTGCAGGTCGGCCCCGTGCAGCGCCGCGGAGGTAGCCCCTGCCGCGGCACAGAGGAGAACCGTCGCCGCCGAGACCCGCCGCCAGGGCCGCTCCCGCCGCCCCGGGGCATCCGGTGACTCCGGTGGCGCTGGTGGCTCTGGTGGCGCGGGTGGCGCTGGTGGGTCCGACGGCTCTGGCGGCTCGGGTAGCTCCGGTGGTTCTAGTGGCTCCCGCCCCTCTCCATCCGCCGACCGCCCCCGCACCGTCCACGTCACCAACAGGGCGCCTGCCACCCCCACACAGACCGCCACGGCTGCGATCACCCAGCGGGGCGGGGCATCCAGCGCCAGGGCCGCCGTTGCCCAGGCCGCGAGGGCCGGTGGCACGAGGCGCAGGTCCAGCGGGCCCTCCTGGCGAGGGTGAGCGTCCCCGAGCCGACCCCCGGGCGGGGTGTCAACGGTGGTGTGGTCCGGGACCATTGAGGCTCGGGACACCTCGGCCGCCCGACTCCTCGCATCGGCCGCCCGACTCCTCGGCCTCATGGCCGCACGAGATTCTGCAGGTCGGCGTAGCGCTTGTCGCCGATTCCGTTGACCTCGCGCAGTTCGTCCACCGAGCGGAAGCCACCGTGTTCCGTGCGGTAGTCGATGATGTGCTCGGCCAGCACGGGCCCCACGCCCGGCAGCTCGTCGAGCTGCTCGGCCGTGGCCGTGTTGAGGCCGACCTGCGCGGCGGGAGTCGCTCCCGTCGGCCCGGCGCCCGCCTCCGCGCCAGGCACCGCAGGAGCCGCCGCCGGAGCGCCCACGGCCACCTGCTCGCCATCGATGAGCAGGCGGGCACGGTTGAGGCCGTCCGTGTCCGCGCCGGGGCGGACCCCGCCCGCGGCCTTCAGCGCGTCGGCCACCCGGGAACCCGCGGGCAGCCGCAGAATCCCGGGGCTGCGGACTTTGCCGCTGACGTCCACGACGATCCCGCCGCCGCTCGCACCGGGCACACCGCCTGCGCCTGCCGCCGGTCGGCCACCGCCCTCCGGAGGAGGCGGGGCTCCCGGGGACGGAGACGGCTCCCCGACCCGATCGGGCGCCGCACCGACCACGTCCGGCGCCCGCACCGGCTGCGTACGCCCTGCCCAGAAGTGCTGGGCGGCGAAGACCGCGGCAAGGACGAGGACCACCGCGAGGGCGACCAGACTCCGCCGCTCTAGACCGCACCGCAGTTGCAGCCACAATGGCAACCGCTCCCGCACGGCAAGCCGCACCCGCCCCCACAACGGCGCCACGAACTCGCCACCGGCCGCGGGCGGCACCGGTTGTTGCTGAGCCTGAGCCCGGGGCTGAGCCTGATCCCGGGGCTGTGCCTGAGCCCGGGACTGTGCCTGAGCCCGGGACTGCGACACCGGCTGAGGTCGCGGCACGACCCGTGAGGGCGGCACGACCTGCTGCTGCGCCTGAGCCACTGCAACGTCCTGCACCTGCGGCACGGCCCGACGCCGCCGGGCATCCCGCGCCGGAGATGACGTCACCGCCGCAGCCTCGGGCCGCGACACAGCCCGTGACACAGCCCTTGAGGGACGAACGGCCTGCGAATGCGGTACAGCCCCCGACTGCTGCACCGCCGACCGATACGGCCGCATGTCCCGCGGCAGCGGCCCGGCCTGCGTCTGCCCCTGCCCCTGCCCCTGCCCCGCATCCTCCAGCATCGGCTGACGCCATCGCGTGCCCTGCCGCTCCGGATGCGGCGCCGTCACAGCCTCCGGCGGCCGAAATGCCTGCGGCTGCGGCTGCGGCTGCGGGACCAGCCAACCCTGACCCTGCGTCCGCCTCGCGCCCTCCAACCCCCCTCCGCCACTACCCCGTTCAAGCTCGGTGAAGAGTGACTCCGCGCGCTGTCGTAACGCCAGCGCCCGCGCCTCCCCCGAAGCGTGTCTGCGCCTTGCCGCCCTCCTGCGAGCGTGGCGATATCGGTCGGAGCCGTCAGCAGCGCGGCCGTCAGCGACGCGACCGTCGGATGCGGGGCCGCGCCCCGGTCCACTCGTGGCGGCAGGTGTCCGTGAAAGTGATCGAAGTGCCATGCCGACGACGCTAGACACCGCGGCAGAATCTTGTTGATCTTGGTCAATTCCCGTGGATTACCGGGCAGTTGTGGATAAGCCCGTCACTCGCAAGAGCGACCATGAGTGACCATGAGAGAAACAAACCTGCCCCCTCACCCTCACCAGGGCGAGACCACAGCCCCCAGCAACCCGGGCCCCGTATGCGCCCCGATCACCGCCCCGACCTCGCTGACGTGCAGCTCCGCAAGGCCGGGCACCCGGTCCCTGAGCCGGTCCGCGAGGGTCGAGGCGCGTTCGGGCGCCGCCAGATGATGCACCGCGATGTCGACGCGGTCCGCGCCTGCCCGCTCGATCACGATCTCCTCGAGGCGGGCGATCGCCTTGGACGCCGTCCGCACCTTCTCCAGCATCTCGATGCGCCCGCCGTCCAGCTGAAGCAGCGGCTTCACGGCAAGGGCCGAGCCCAACAGCGCCTGTGCCGCACCGATCCGGCCGCCCCGGCGGAGATAGTCCAGCGTGTCGACGTAGAAGTACGCGGACGTGTTCGCGGCCCGCTTCTCCGCCGCGGTCACCGCCTCGTCCACCGAGCCGCCCGACTCGGCAGCCTCTGCCGCCGCGAGCGCGCAGAAGCCCAGGGCCATCGCGACCATGCCGGTGTCCACCACCCGCACGGGCACCGGCGCACCCTTCGCCGCGAGGACCGCCGCGTCGTACGTGCCCGAGAACTCGGCGGACAGATGCAGCGAGACGATGTCCGTCGCACCCGATTCGGCGACCTTGCGATAGGTCTGAGCGAAGACTTCCGGGCTCGGCCGCGAGGTGGTCACGGAGCGCCGTTTCTGCAGCGCCAGAGCCAGGGAGCGGGCGGAGATCTCGGTGCCCTCTTCGAGTGCCTGGTCGCCGAGGACCACGGTCAGGGGTACCGACGTGATGCCGTGCCGCTCCGTCGTCCGCTGCGGCAGATAGGCCGTTGAATCCGTGACGATCGCGACATGACGGGACATGCGGTGGAGGTTACCTGCCTGGGCCCGACGGCGGCAGCCCGACCCCTTGCGGCCCAGTCTGCCAGTCGCGCTCCGGGCTCTGCCGCACGGCCCGCGCGGTCACGTCGTGCTCTCGGGCCTGGCCTGCTTCTCCCAGGGATAGGAGGGTCGCGCCGCCGGCGGAGTGATGGCGGGCCGCGCCTGCTCCCCCGACGACTTCGGCTGCTCCGACGGCTCCGACGGCTCCGACGGCTCCGTCCACGTCTGCTCCGCCCCCTTGCCCACGTCCGCCTGCTCGGGCTCGGGCCACGCGGCGGGGGTCTGTGTGGGCGCCGGTTCCTTCGTCCAGTGCCGCAGGGCGCCCGTCTCCAGGTCGATCTGCGAGCTCAGCGATTCCAGATCGTCGTCCGCGAAACGGTGGGCCCTTTCGCGCACCGCCCACCGCAGCGAGTCCGCCGACTTCGTGATCTGCGTCGTACGCTCGCGCAGCGCGGGGAGCCGCTGGGCCAGGGCCTTCTTGTCCGGGTCCCGCTCAAGGCGCCTGAGCTCTTCGTCCAGCTCGTGCCCGTGCGCGCTCAGCCGCTCGAAGAGCCCCAGGGACTCCTTCAGCGAGACGTCTTCCACGACACCCGCCTGCAGGGCGTCCTGTGTGGCCCGCATCGACGTACGCAACGAGAGCCTCAGCTGGGCCACTTCGGCGGCCGGGCCCACCTGCGCGAAGCTCCTCGCGCGCAGCGTCGTGTCCTCCACCGACCGGCGCGCCTGCGAGATCGTGCGGTCCACACCGCGCTTGGCGGCACCGACCGCCTTCACCGTCATGTACACACCAAAGACCAGAAACAGCACTACGAGCAGCGCCACGATCACGCCCACGGCTTCCATGACGCTCCTCCCGGGTCCTGCGGCGAGTTCCGCACCGACCCTTCCACGGTAAACGCAAAGGGCAGGCCGAGGGTTCCGGCAGAACCCCCAACCTGCCCGTAGGGGACTACCCTCACGTCCCCTCGCGCAGCCCCTACCGCGTACCTCTAGGCCGGAACGATGTCCGCCTAGGCCGGAACGATGTTCACCAGCTTCGGTGCCCGCACGATGATCTTGCGGATCCCGGCACCGTCCAGCGCCGCCAGAACCCTCTCGTCACCCAGGGCCACCTTCTCCAGCTCCTCGTCCGTGATCGACGGGGAGACCTCCAGGCGCGCCCTGACCTTGCCCTTGATCTGCACGACGCAGGTCACGGTCTCGTCCACGACGTACGCCGGGTCGGCCACGGGGAAGTCCTGGTGGACGACCGAGTCGGTGTGGCCCAGCTTGCGCCACAGCTCCTCACCGACGTGCGGAGCCAGCGGGGCGATCAGCAGCACCAGGCGCTCGGCGACCGAGCGCGGCAGCGAGCCGCCTTCCTTGGTCAGGTAGTTGTTCAGCTCGGTGATCTTGGCGATGGCGGTGTTGAACCGCAGGCCGTCCAGGTCCTGGCGCACGCCGTCGATCGCCTTGTGCAGGGCGCGCAGCGTGCCATCGGCGATGTCGGACTCCGCGGCGTCCGCGACCGTCACCTCACCGGTCGACTCGTCGACGATCAGACGCCACATGCGCTGCAGCAGTCGGTACTGGCCGACCACGGCACGCGTGTCCCACGGGCGCGAGACGTCCAGCGGGCCCATCGCCATCTCGTACAGACGCAGGGTGTCCGCGCCGTACTCCTCGCAGATCTCGTCCGGAGTGACCGCGTTCTTCAGGGACTTGCCCATCTTGCCCAGCTCGCGCTTGACCGGCTCGCCCTCGAAGAAGTACTGGCCGTCGCGCTCCTCGACCTCGGTGGCCTGGACCGGGAAGCCACGGCTGTCGCGGTACACGTAGGCCTGGATCATGCCCTGGTTGAACAGCTTGTGGAACGGCTCGCAGGACGAGATGTGCCCCAGGTCGAACAGCACCTTCGACCAGAAGCGGGCGTACAGCAGGTGCAGCACCGCGTGCTCGGCGCCGCCGACGTACAGGTCGACGCCGCCCGTCGGCTGACCCTCGCGCGGACCCATCCAGTACTGCTCGATGGCCGGGTCGACCAGCTTCTGGTCGTTGTGCGGGTCCAGGTAACGCAGCTCGTACCAGCACGAACCGGCCCAGTTGGGCATCGTGTTGGTCTCGCGGCGGTACTTCTTGGGGCCGTCGCCCAGGTCCAGGGTGACGTTGACCCAGTCCTCGTTGCGGGACAGGGGCGTCTCCGGAGAGGTGTCCGCGTCGCCCGGGTCGAAGGTGCGCGGGGAGTAGTCGTCGACCTCCGGCAGCTCCAGGGGCAGCATCGACTCGGGCAGCGAGTGGGCGATGCCGTCCTCGTCGTAGACGATCGGGAAGGGCTCGCCCCAGTAGCGCTGGCGGCTGAACAGCCAGTCGCGCAGGCGGAAGTTGACGGTGCCCTCGCCGATGCCGCGGGTGGCCAGCCAGCCGGTGATGCGCGCCTTGGCGCCGGCGACGTCCATGCCGTCCAGCGAGATCTCCTGGTTGGCGGAGTTGATCAGCTTCGCCTCGTAGGAGGAGAAGGCGTCGTCCCACGTCGACGTGTCGGTGCCGCGGCCGTCGGACGGCTCGACCACGCAGCGCATCGGCAGGTGGAAGGCGCGCGCGAAGGCGAAGTCGCGGTTGTCGTGCGCCGGGACGGCCATGATCGCGCCGGTGCCGTAGCCCATCAGGACGTAGTCGGCGATGAAGACGGGGACCTGCTCGCCGCTGACCGGGTTGGTGGCGTAGACGCCGGTGAAGACGCCGGTCTTCTCCTTGGCGTCGGCCTGGCGCTCCACGTCGGACTTGGAGGCGGCGAACGCGCGGTACTTGGCGACGGCCTCGGCCGGAGTGGCGTGCCCGCCGGTCCACGTCTCGTGGGTGCCCTCGGGCCAGGCGTCGGGGACGACCTTGTCGACCAGCTCGTGCTCGGGGGCCAGGACCATGTAGGTCGCGCCGAACAGGGTGTCCTGGCGGGTGGTGAAGACGGTGATGGCCTCGTCCCCGGAGCCGACAGGGAAGTCGACGCGGGCGCCTTCGGAGCGGCCGATCCAGTTGCGCTGCTGCAGCTTGATGGCCTCGGGCCAGTCCAGGCCGTCCAGGTCGTCGATCAGGCGGTCCGCGTAGGCGGTGATGCGCATGTTCCACTGGCGCAGCTTGGCCTTGAAGACGGGGAAGTTGCCGCGCTCGGAGCGGCCGTCCGCGGTGACTTCCTCGTTGGCCAGGACGGTGCCCAGGCCGGGACACCAGTTGACGGGGGCGTCAGAGGCGTACGCCAGGCGGTACTCGCTCAGCAGGTCGGCGCGCTCATTGGCGGTCAGCTCGCTCCACGCGCGCGTGGAGCCCGGTGCGGCACCGGTGCCCGGTACGGCACGCTCACCGCTGTCGAACTGCGCGACCAGGTCGGCGATCGGGCGGGCCCTCTTCGCCTCTCCGTCGTACCAGGAGTTGAAGATCTGTACGAAGATCCACTGGGTCCACTTGTAGTAGTCCGGGTCGATCGTCGCGAAGGAACGGCGCTTGTCGTGGCCCAGGCCCAGACCGCGCAGCTGCGTCTTCATGTTCTCGATGTTGGCCTCGGTGGAGACCCGGGGGTGCGTGCCCGTCTGTACGGCGTACTGCTCGGCGGGCAGGCCGAAGGCGTCGAAGCCCAGGGTGTGCAGGACGTTGTGGCCCGTCATGCGCTGGAAGCGCGCGTAGACGTCCGTGGCGATGTATCCCAGCGGGTGGCCGACGTGCAGGCCCGCACCGGAGGGGTAGGGGAACATGTCCATGATGAACTTCTTGGGCTTGGCGACCAGCGCGGCCTGCGCATCGTCGGCCGCCGCCAGGTCGCCGCTCGGGTTCGGCGCCTCGTACGTGCCGTCGGCGTCCCAGAAGTCCTGCCAGCGTGCCTCGATCTCGGCGGCCAGGGCAGCCGTGTAGCGGTGCGGCGCGGCCACCTCGGTGGCGGCAGCAGAATTCGTCTCGCTCATGATTCTCAAAGCTCCATCGATCGTCTCTGCCTGCGGAAATGACCGTCCCGGCCAAATGAAAAAGCCCCTCACACAGGAGGGGACGCCGCGCCGATGCCGACCGCGATTTTCCGGCGGTCGGGACTGATCAGCGCGGCCCGCTAAGCAGAAGGCGTACGGCACGCATGGCGTCAGGGTACCGCAGCGCTCGCGCGGCCCGCGACGAGGTTCCACCGCACCGCTCCGGGCCACCCCCTGGCCCACCGGAGGTCCGAAACCCGACCTTTGGCCAAAGGTTACTCCGCGTACCGACCGCTATCGGGGCAACACCAAGATCGAGTCGCGTTTAGATAACGACGCAATAACTCAAACCTCGTACTCACTGGTATGCGGCCACTTAGCATGCGGCGATCGAGCCATTTCGGAGTCGCCCCCATGAACCCTCTGAATCCTCCTCACGAAACCCGCACCAACCGCTCCAACCGCAAGAGCCGTTCGTTCGCAGCCTTCCCCGAACCGAGCAGAACCACGCGCGGAGTCCTGACCACCGCCGCACTGCTGCTCATACCCCTGCTCGTCATAGTCGGGAGTGACGCCTTCCGCGCCGCCCTCGACTTCACCACCGGCGTCCTGTCCCTGGTCTCCCTGACCGCCGCCGTCGTCTGGGGCCTGGTCGCCACCGACCGGCTCTTCCTGCACTCCCGTCAGCGACTGCTCGCCCAGGCCGTGCACCGGGCCACCGCCGTCGCCTCCATCGGGTTCCTTCTGCTGCACGTCAGCGTCAAACTCGCGCTCGACCACGTATCGCCGGTCGGCGCCCTCATCCCCTTCGGGCTCGGCTTCTCCGGCAGCGACGGCCTCATCGGCCTCGGCTCGCTCGCCGGGCTCCTCATGGTCGTCACCGCCGTCACCGGGGCCCTGCGCAGCGCCTTCGCGTCGCCTGCCCAGGTCGCTTCGCGCTGGCGGGCGCTGCACATGCTCGCCTACCCCGCCTGGTGTTCGGCGCTTGTCCACGGCCTGTACGCGGGACGCGCGCCCAAGCCGTGGGTGATCGCCCTGTACTGCCTCTGCCTGGTCGCCGTCGCGGGTGCGGTCGCGTTGCGCGCGTCCCCGCTGCCGGTCAAGCGGAAGGTGGCCGCCCGGATCTTTGCCCTCCTCGAACCGGAGGGCAGGGCGGGCAGCAGGAAGCCCGTACGCCGGGACACCACCGAGTCCCCGCTCCCCGGTACGGCCGCCGATCCCGGCCGTGCCCCCGAATCCGTGCCCGACCCCCCGGTGGTCGGCATCGCGGCGGCCTACCGCGTCCTCGCCTCCACCAACCAGCCCACGGAGGTCATCCCCCGCACCGATCCCCCGATGGATCCCCCGCCCCGCTGGCCGTCCCCGTCCCCGCCTCCCCCGGCCGAGGCTCCGCACATTCCGTACGACACCTCGTACGACACCCACACCACGGCGTACGACTCCCCCGACGCCGCCTACCGCTCCCACGACACCGCGTACGACCCTCAGTACGACGCGGCCCACAACCCTCCGTACGAGGCCCCGTACCAAGCCCCGTACGACAGCGGTCCCGCCACCGAACCGCTGCCCCACACCTTCCAGGCGCCGAGCTCGGGCGAGCCCTGGAACGCCGCCACCGGAGGACCCAAGTGAACGCGTCGCTGCCCGACGTCCCCGAAGTCCGCGTCGTCGGGCTTCCGCTCCTGACCTCGGGCTTCGATCTGGTCGAGCGCCTTGATCTGGCGATGCACCTGAAGGTGCACGGCCCGCTCGAACCCATGGCGGGCGAGTCCCTCGCCGGCCTCTCCGAGGCCATCTCGCTGCGCGGCAGGGGCGGCGCGGGCTTCCCTTTCGCCAAGAAGCTGCGCTCGGTCGCCGACGCGGCGATACGTCGCGGCGTGCGCCCCGTGGTCGTCGTCAACGGCAGCGAGGACGAACCCGCCTGCCGCAAGGACACCGTCCTGATCAACCGCGCCCCGCACCTCATCCTCGACGGCGCTCTCCTTGCCGCCGAGGCCCTGGGCGCCCGCACGCTCGTCGTGGGCGTGACACGGGACTCCACCGAGTCCTCGATGCTCGCCGCGCTCGCCGAGCGCGGCCTCACCAACCGGCGCGGATCGACCATCCGCGCGCGCGTGCAGCGCAATCCGGTACGCATGGTGACCGGAGAGTCCTCGGCCCTGGTGCGCTCGGCGGACGGCGGGCCACCGGTGCCGCCGGGGCGCAAGGTGCGCACCTCCGACTCCGGAGTGGGCGGCGCGCCCACGCTGCTGTCCAACGCGGAGACCTTCGCGCAACTCGCGGTCGCCGCCCGGATAGGCGCCGACCGCTACTGCCGCACCGGCCTGCGGGAGGAGCCGGGCACGGTGCTGCTCACCGTCTCCGGAGCCGTCGCGAGGCCCATGGTGGTCGAGGTCCCCACGGGAGTGCCCCTGCGGTACGTCCTGCAGCTCGCCGGTGCCCCGCCGCTCCCCCAGGGCGTCCTGACGGGCGGCTATCACGGCAAGTGGCTCGACGCGGTCACCGCACACGACGCCGTCGTCTCACGCGCCTCCCTGGAGGCCTGCGGCGGCGCGCTCGGCGCGGGCGCGATCCTGCCGATCGGACCCGGCACCTGCCCGCTCGGGGAGTCGCTGCACGTGGCGAACTGGCTGGCCGGTGAGAGCGCGGGCCAGTGCGGCCCCTGCTATCTGGGTCTTCCCGCGGCGGCCCGCGGTCTCGCGGACGTCCTGGACGGCGGCGGCCCCACCGCTCTGGAGGCGCTGCGCGAGGTGACACGGGCCGTGAAGCGGCGCGGCGCCTGCAAGCACCCCGACGGCACGGCGGCCTTCATCGACTCCAGCATCTCGGCATTCACGGACGACCTCGCCGCGCATGTCCTCGGCGGCGGCTGCGGCCGCCCCGTGGAGGGCGTCCTGCCGCTCCAGGAGGAGGCACCGCAGGCCGAGGCTCCCAGCGGCCGCAGGCTCGCCGTCGACTGGACGCTCTGCCAGGGCCACGGGCTGTGCGCGGACATCGTCCCCGAGCTGATCCAGCTGGGCCCCGACGGCTTCCCCGCGGTGGCGGAAGCATCCGTACCGCGCTACTCCGAAGCGCGCGCCGAACGTGCCGTACGCCGCTGCCCCGCACTCGCCCTGCGCATCGAGGAGGACCCGTCCATCCCCGCACCGCGCACGGCGCTGCCGCTCGCGCTCCCGCCGGGCCGCGGCCGTGGCCGCAGGGCGCTCGGCAGCGGGCGAAAGTGACCCACCGGGTGACGCACTAGGAGACACACGAAAGCGGGCCACCCGATCCGGGTGGCCCGCTCTCATCTGCTGTGGAGCTAAGGAGAATTGAACTCCTGACCTCCTGCATGCCATGCAGGCGCTCTAC
>NZ_JBHTSF010000063.1:0-51460 GCF_042795295.1 Streptomyces sp. NPDC056486 | reverse complement strand
ATTCAGCCCGTCCGGCGTTTGAGGACGAACTCGGCGAAGCCGGTGATTGTCGGCCACCAAGGCCCCCGCGCCGAGCGGGTTTTCGGGAAGGGGCGGGGTTGGGGAAATAACCCGCTCTAGGCCGTGAGCCGCGCGATCGCCTCCGCCACCGTCAGCTCCTCGCGCTCTCCCGTCCTGCGGTCCTTCAGTTCCACGACGCCCTCGGCGGAGCGACGGCCCGCGACCAGGATCTGCGGCACACCGATCAGCTCCGCGTCCGTGAACTTCACGCCCGGCGAGACTCCCGCGCGGTCGTCGACCAGAACCCGCACGCCCGCGGCGTTCAGCTGCTCGGAGACGTCGAGGGCGAGCTCCGTCTGGAGCGCCTTGCCCGCGGCCACCACGTGGACGTCGGCGGGGGCGATCTCCTTGGGCCAGCACAGACCCTTGTCGTCCGCCGTCTGCTCGGCGAGCGCCGCCACCGCGCGCGAGACGCCGATGCCGTACGAACCCATGGTCACGCGGACCGGCTTGCCCTGCTGGCCGAGGACGTCCAGCTGGAAGGCGTCGGCGAACTTGCGGCCCAGCTGGAAGATGTGGCCGATCTCGATGGCGCGGTCCAGCTTCAGGCCCGTGCCGCACTTGGGGCAGGGGTCGCCCTCCTCGACGACCACGACGTCGAGGTACTCGTCGACCTCGAAGTCACGGCCCGCGACGACGTTCTTCGCGTGCGTGTTGTTCTTGTTGGCGCCGGTGATCCAGGCCGTACCGGCCGCCACCCGCGGGTCGGCGATGTAGCGGACCTTCTCCAGGCCCTGCGGGCCGACGTAGCCGCGTACGAGATCGTCGCGGCCCTCGAAGTCCTCGGCCGTCACCAGCTCCACGACGGCGGGCGCCAGGTGCTCGCCGAGCTTGCCGAGGTCGACCTCGCGGTCACCGGGGACACCCACGGCGACGATCTCGCCGTCGACCTTGACCAGGAGGTTCTTCAGGGTCGCGGACGCGTGCACACCGAGGTGGGCCGCGAGCGTCTCGATGGTCGGGGTGTCGGGGGTGTCCAGCTCCTCGACGGGGCCGTGCGTCGAGCCGTCCACCGCGGTGGCGACGAAGGAGACGGCCTCCGTATTGGCCGCGTAGTCGCACGCGGGGCAGTCCACGAACGTGTCCTCGCCGGCGGGCGCGGGCGCCAGGAACTCCTCGGAGGCCGAGCCGCCCATCGCGCCGGAGACGGCGGAGACGATGCGGTGGTCGAGGCCGAGGCGCTCGAAGATCTTGATGTACGCGGCGCGGTGCAGGGCGTAGGACTCGGCGAGACCCTCGTCCGTCGTGTCGAAGGAGTACGAGTCCTTCATCTGGAACTCGCGGCCACGGAGCACACCGGCACGGGGGCGGGCCTCGTCGCGGTACTTCGTCTGGATCTGGTAGAGGATCACCGGCAGGTCCTTGTAGGACGAGCACTGGTCCTTGACGATCTGGGTGAAGATCTCCTCGTGCGTGGGGCCGAGGAGGTAGTCCGCGCCCTTGCGGTCCTTGAGGCGGAAGAGCAGGTCGCCGTACTCGTCGTAGCGGCCCGTCACGTCGTACGACTCCTTGGGAAGGAGCGCGGGCAGGAGGACTTCCTGGGCGCCGATGGCGTCCATCTCCTCGCGCACCACGTGGGAGATGTTCTCCAGGACCTTCTTGCCGAGCGGCAGCCAGGACCAGATGCCGGCGGCGGTGCGGCGGACGTATCCGGCCCGGACGAGCAGCTTGTGGTTGAGCGTCTCGGCGTCCGCCGGGTCGTCGCGCAGTGTCTTGATCATCAATCGGGACATGCGCTGGACCTGGGCCATGGTGAACTCCTGCGTGGAAAGAATGATGTGCAGGAGGTTAGCCGGGGGCCGGGTGCGGGTGGAAATCGGTTAGATGCCGGGCCGCCTCAGCGGCAGGGGCGCGCCCATCACGGCGTACGGCTTCGGGGCGCTGGGGAACTGGACGTTGCGGGCCAGGTCCGCGTATCCCAGGGAGCGGTAGAGGCCGCGTGCGGGGCTCTCCGTGTCGATCGCGGAGAGGATCGAGCGGGGCTGGTGGACGGTCTCCGTGATGGTGGTGATCAGGGTGCGGCCGACCCCGCGGTTCTGGTAACCGGGCTGCACATGGAGCTCGGTGATCACGAAGGAGTCGTCGAGCCAGTCGTCCACGCCTCCGGCCCGCAGATACGGCTCGACGACCGTGGACCACCAGTGGCCGCGGTCGTTGGGCATGCCGTAGACGAATCCGACGAGCCGTCCCTCGGGGGTGCTTGCGCCGAGCGCGCGGGCGCCGGGATAGGTGATGTGCCGCAGCACGATCTGCCGCCTCACGGCCACCTCGTCGTCGCTGAGACCGAAGGCATGGGCCTGCACCCGCAGCGCTTCGTCCACGTGCGTGGCGAGGTCGAGCGGCCCGATCACGACGTCGTCAGTCATGCGCCGAACTTTAACTCGCGGACGCGGGTACGTGAGGAGCGCGGTGTGAGACGTGACGGAGCTAGAACAGGACGCTCATGAACGCCCCGACCTCCTGGAACCCGACCCGCCGGTACGCCGCCCTGGCCGCGGTGTTGAAGTCGTTGACGTAGAGGCTGACGACCGGGGCGACGTCCGCGAGGGCGTAGCCGAGGACGGCCGCCATGCCCGGTGCGGCGTAACCCTGGCCCCGATACTCGGGGGCGACCCAGACGCCCTGTACCTGGCAGGCCTGGTTCGTGGCCGCGCCGATCTCGGCCTTGAAGATGACCTTGCCGTCGCGGTCGAGGCGCGCGAAGGACCGCCCCGCGCCGACCAGTTCGGCGACCCGTGCCTGGTAGAGCAGGCCGCCGTCGCCCGCGAGGGGCGAGATGCCGACCTCTTCGGTGAACATCGCCACGCACGCGGGCATGATCGTCTCCATCTCGTCCTTGCGGACGCGACGGACGTAAGGGTCGGGGGCGATGTCTCGCGGGAGCCGGTCGGTGACCATCAGGGGCTGCTGGGCGCGGACCTCGCGGGCGGGGCCCCAGGACGGTTCGAGCAGCCGCCACAGCTGGGCGGTGGGTTCGGCGGGGCCGACGATGGAGGAGCAGCGGCGGCCTGCCCTGCGGGCGCGGTCCGCGAAGGCGCGTACAGCTCGCGGGGTCGCGCATATGGGGACGAGGTTGGCGCCCGCATAGCAGAGGGACTCCAGCATTCCGTCCTGGTACCAGCCCCACATCTCGCCGCCGAGACGCCACGGGTCGAGGCCCGCGATCCGGACTCGTGAGGCCACGAAGGCGTTGGCCACCGGCTCGCGGTCGAGGACAGCGAGCGCGGCGTCCAGGTCACTCGGCTCGAGGACCCTGGTGGTGGTCTGAGTCAACACGTGCGAGGGCCTCACCATTACGGTCTGCTAGATCTCCGCACTGTACCTGGCGGGGGCGCCTTGTGCGGGGTGCCTTTTGTCCTCCGGGGTTTGCCCTGCTTCTCGCGGGCCGGGGGCCTTTCGCCGCGGGGTTTGTCGCCTTCGCCGTCACCTTCGCCTCCGCCTCTGCGGGCGGCTTTTCTTCGCCGCTTCACGGCGGGTTCGCCCACCCGCCCGCCCGATTGCCCCGGGTAATAGGTGGGTGGGCGGGAAACATCCGCCGCGAAGCGGCGGTTCAAGCGCGAGACGGCGGCGCTGCCACCCAGCAGCGGTTCAGGCGCAATCGGCGCCGCAGGGGCCAAGCGGCGGTTCACGCCGGGCTCGGTAGCCCACGCCGATGCGCACCCCCCGGGCAGCACCCGGGCCCCGCCACCAAGTGGTGGCGGGGCCCGGTTCACGGTTCGAGCCGCGTGCAACGCAACCGCTAGCCGGCGACGGCGACCGTCGGCTCGCCGGAGGGGATTCCGTCCTTCTCCATCTGCTCGGCGATCTTCATCGCCTCTTCGATGAGGGTCTCCACGATCTTCGACTCGGGGACGGTCTTGATGACCTCGCCCTTGACGAAGATCTGGCCCTTGCCGTTGCCGGACGCGACGCCGAGGTCGGCCTCGCGGGCCTCGCCGGGGCCGTTCACGACGCAGCCCATGACGGCGACGCGGAGGGGGACCTCCATGCCGTCAAGGCCCGCGGTGACCTCTTCGGCCAGCTTGTAGACGTCGACCTGGGCGCGGCCGCAGGAAGGGCAGGAGACGATCTCCAGGCGGCGCGGCTTGAGGTTGAGGGACTCCAGGATCTGGATGCCGACCTTGATCTCCTCTACCGGCGGCGCCGAGAGGGAGACGCGGATGGTGTCGCCGATGCCCTCGGAGAGCAGCGCGCCGAAGGCGACCGCCGACTTGATCGTGCCCTGGAAGGCCGGACCCGCCTCGGTCACGCCGAGGTGCAGGGGGTAGTCGCTGGCGGCGGCCAGCTGGCGGTAGGCGTTGACCATGACCACCGGGTCGTTGTGCTTGACCGAGATCTTGATGTCGCGGAAGCCGTGCTCCTCGAAGAGCGACGCCTCCCAGAGGGCCGACTCGACCAGGGCCTCCGGGGTGGCCTTCCCGTACTTCGCGAGAAGGCGCGCGTCCAGGGAGCCCGCGTTGACACCGATCCGGATCGGCGTGCCCGCGTCGTTCGCGGCCCGCGCGATCTCCTTGACCTTGTCGTCGAACTGCTTGATGTTGCCGGGGTTCACACGGACCGCGGCGCATCCGGCGTCGATGGCGGCGAAGACGTACTTCGGCTGGAAGTGAATGTCCGCGATCACCGGGATCTGCGACTTCCGCGCGATGGTGGCGAGGGCGTCCGCGTCGTCCTGCGTAGGACAGGCGACCCGCACGATCTCGCAGCCGGACGCGGTCAGCTCCGCGATCTGCTGCAGCGTCGCCCCGATGTCGGACGTACGCGTCGTGGTCATCGACTGCACCGACACCGGTGCGTCTCCGCCGACAGCCACCGTCCCGACCTGGATCTTGCGGCTGACCCTACGGTCGGCGAGCTTGGTCGGAACGGACGGGATTCCGAGAGAAATGGCAGTCATCTGGCGTGCATCCCCAAGGTGTGGATCATGGTCCCGAGATCGGCGGGCTCCAGGCTTCGAGATTACGGCACCCCGCAGGGCCCGAGCACATCACGTCCCCGAGTCCACCCAATAGTGGGCGGCCAGCCACATACAGTGCCTGGCCGCCGCAAACTTTACGCAATCAGGAAATTCTGACTGGATTAACTACATCCGCGATCAGGACGAGGATCGTGAAGCAGATGAAGATTCCGGCCACCACATAGGCGACGGGCATCAGCTTCGCGACGTCGAAGGGGCCCGGGTCGGGCCGCTTCAGGAGCTTGGCAGCCTGGCGCCGGACCGATTCCCACAGTGCTCCCGCGATGTGCCCGCCGTCCAGCGGAAGGAGCGGCAGCATGTTGAACAGGAACAGGGAGAGGTTGAAGCCCGCCACCAGGAACAGCATCATCGCGATCTGGTTCTCCGGCGGGATGTCGAGCGTGAAGACCTCGCCGCCCACACGGGCCGCGCCCACGACACCCATCGGGGAGTCCTGCTTGCGGTCGCCGTCGCCGAAGGCCGCGTCCCACAGGTCGGGGATCTTGGACGGGAGGGCGATGAGTGACTCGACGCCGTTCTCCATCATGTCGCCCATGCGGCTGACGGAGTCTCCGAAGCCCTGCTGGACGATGCCGGTGGCGGGGGTGAAGCCGAGGAAGCCCGCGTTGACGTACTTCCCTTCCTCGTAGCCGCCTTCGCCGTCCGTCTTGCTGACCTGGTTCTTGATGAGGTTGGCGTGCAGGTCCACCTGCTTGCCGTCGCGCTCGACCGTGATGGTGGCCGGGCCGATGGTCTCGCGGATCTTTCCCTGGAGCGCGGACCAGTCGTCGACGGGCTTGCCCTGGAAGGCGACGATCTTGTCGCCGAGCTTCAGACCCGCCGCCTTGGCGGGGGCGACCGTGTCGCCCTTCTCGCACTTGGAGCGGTTCTCGCTCTGCTGGATGACGCAGTCGGACACCTTGCCGACGGACGTCGTCTGGGTGCTGATGCCGAACGTCATCATCACGCCGAGGAAGATCGCCACGGCGAGGATCAGGTTCATGAACGGACCCGCGAACATCACGATCACGCGCTTCCACGGCTTGCGCGTGTAGAAGAGCCGGGTCTCGTCGCCGGGCTTGAGCTCCTCGAAGGCCGCCGACCGCGCGTCCTCGATCATGCCGCGCCAGGGAGACGTGGAGCGTGCCTCGATGCGGCCGTCAGGGCCTGGCGGGAACATGCCGATCATGCGGATGTAGCCGCCGAGGGGGATGGCCTTGACGCCGTACTCGGTGTCGCCCTTCTTGCGCGAGAAGATCGTCGGGCCGAAGCCGACCATGTACTGCGGCACGCGGATGCCGAACAGCTTGGCGGTCGACAGGTGGCCCAGCTCGTGCCAGGCGATCGAGAACAGCAGCCCGACCGCGAAGACGACTATGCCGAGGATCATCATCAAGGTCGTCATGCGCGGGCCTCCGCGGTCGCCTTCGCCGTCAGTTCACGTGCCCGGGCGCGCGCCCAGGTCTCCGATTCGAGGACGTCCGCGACGGTCAGGGAAGTTCCCGCGGACGGTGTGCCGTGTTCGGCGACGACCTTCGTGACGGTCTCCATGATCCCGTTGAAGGGCAGGGCGCCGTTCAAGAACGCGTCCACGCACTCCTCGTTGGCGGCATTGAACACTGCCGGGGCCGTGCCCGCGAGCTTCCCCACATGTCGGGCGAGCCCGACCGACGGAAAAGCGTCGTTGTCGAGGGGGAAGAACTCCCAGCTCGACGCCTTTGTCCAGTCGAACGCGGGCGCCGCGTCCGGCACGCGCTCGGGCCAGCCGATGCCGATGGCGATCGGGCCGCTCATGTCGGGCGGCGTGGCCTGGGCCAGCGTCGATCCGTCGGTGAACTCGACCATGGAGTGCACGTAGGACTGGGGGTGGACGACGACCTCGATGTGCTCGAAGGGGATGTCGTAGAGGAGGTGCGCCTCGATGACTTCCAGACCCTTGTTGACGAGCGTCGCGGAGTTGACGGTGATGACCGGGCCCATGGCCCAGGTGGGGTGCGCGAGCGCCTCGTCCGGTGTGACGTTCGCCAGATCGGCCTTCGTACGGCCACGGAACGGGCCGCCGGAGGCCGTGACGACCAGCTTGCGCACATCGGCGCGGGTTCCCGCGGCGAGCGCCTGGAAGAGGGCGGCGTGCTCGGAGTCGACGGGGATGATCTGCCCCGGCTTGGCGAGCGCCTTCACCAGCGGGCCGCCGACGATCAGCGACTCCTTGTTGGCGAGCGCGAGGGTGCGGCCCGCTTCGAGCGCGGCGAGGGTGGGCGCGAGCCCGATGGATCCCGTGATGCCGTTCAGGACGGTGTGGCACTCGGAGGCGGCGAGCTGGGTGGCCGCCTCGGGCCCGGCGAGGATCTCGGGCAGCGGCTCACTGCCGTAACTCCCCTTCAGCGCCTCGCGCAGCGCCGGTACGACGTCCTCGCGGGCCACCGCGACGGTCCGCACCCGCAGCTGCCTCGCCTGCTCGGCCAGCAGCGATACGCGGCCGCCGGCGGCGGAGAGCGCGGTGACGCGGAAGCGACGGGGATTGCGCAGGACGAGATCGATGGCCTGGGTGCCGATCGAACCGGTCGAGCCGAGGATGACGATGTCCCGCGGACCGTCCGTGACCACGGGGTCGAAGACGAGATGCGGGTCGGCGAGGGGGGCTGGACTGTCGCTCATCCCCCCATTCTTGCCTGGGCGGCTGTGTGCGGGTGCACTGCGCCCCGATCCGGTCGCTCGGAATCGTGTTCCGGGGGCGGCCGGAATCGTGTTCCGGGGCGTTCTTGTGAGAAGGAACGCCCCGGAACGCGTGTCAGCGGATCGGACGGTGGACGTTCTCCCGCTGGGAAGGACCTGGTGTGGCGTCCGCGATCCAGGGGCCCTCGCCGCTGGGGTCGACGACGCCGGATTCCAGCCAGGTGTACGTGCCGGACAGGACGCCCTTGACCACCTTGTGGTCGACGTCGTCCGTGTTGGTCCACAGGCGGTCGAAGAGCTCGTCGACGCGGATGCGGGACTGGCGGCAGAACGTGTCGGCCAGCTGATACGCCTCGCGGCCGTAGTCCTCCGTCGTGCGCAGGAGCTCCGCGCGTACGCACGCGGCGCTCATCGCGAAGAGTTCGGCGCCGATGTCGACCACGCGGCCCAGGAAGCCCTGCTTGGTCTCCATCTTTCCCTGCCAGCGCGACATCGCGTAGAACGTCGAGCGGGCCAGCTTGCGGGCGGCACGCTCCACGTAGCGCAGATGCGGGGAGAGGTCGGTGTGGCCGCTGGGGTGGAACTCGGCGTACGAGCGCGGGAGTTGACCCGGCCCCGTGACCAGCTTCGGCAGCCAGCGGGCGTAGAAGCCGCCTGCCTTCGCTCCCGCCTTCGCCTTGTCGGAGAGGGACTTGTCCGGGTCGATCAGGTCGCCCGCCACCTTGAGGTGCGCGTCCACCGCCTCGCGGGCGATGAGCAGGTGCATGATCTCCGTCGAGCCCTCGAAGATGCGGTTGATGCGCAGATCGCGCAGGACCTGTTCCGCCGGGACCGCGCGTTCGCCGCGGGCCGCGAGGGACTCCGCCGTCTCGAAGCCCCGGCCGCCGCGGATCTGCACGAGCTCGTCGGCCATCAGACAGCCCATCTCGGAGCCGAACAGCTTGGCGAGCGCGGCCTCGATGCGGATGTCGTTGCGGTCCTCGTCGGCCATCTGGGAGGAGAGGTCAAGGACGGCCTCCAGGGCGAAAGTCGTCGCCGCGATGAAGGAGATCTTCGCGCCGACCGCCTCGTGGAACGCGACCGGCTTGCCCCACTGCTCCCGCGCGCCCGACCACTCACGGGCGATCTTCAGGCACCACTTGCCCGCGCCGACGCACATCGCGGGCAACGAGAGGCGTCCGGTGTTGAGGGTCGTCAGGGCGATCTTCAGGCCCGCGCCCTCCGGACCGATGCGGTGCGCGGCCGGGACGCGGACCTGGTGGAAGCGGGTCACGCCGTTCTCCAGGCCGCGCAGGCCCATGAAGGCGTTGCGGTGCTCGACGGTGATGCCCTCCGCCGCGGCCTCCACCACGAAGGCCGTGATGCCGCCCTTGTGGCCCTCGGACTTCGGTACCCGCGCCATGACGACCAGGAGGTCCGCCACGACGCCGTTCGTGGTCCAGAGCTTCACGCCGTCAAGGACGTAGTCGTCGCCGTCCGGCACGGCCGCCATCGCCATGCGCGCCGGGTCGGAGCCGACGTCCGGCTCGGTCAGGAGGAACGCGCTGATGTCCGTACGGGCGCAGCGTGGCAGGAACTCGTCCTTCTGCTCCTGGGTGCCGAACTGCTTGAGCGGCTGGGGTACGCCGATCGACTGGTGGGCGGAGAGCAGCGCGCCGATGGAAGGGTTCGCGGAGCCGACGAGGGCGAGGGCCTTGTTGTAGTACACCTGCGTGAGGCCGAGCCCGCCGTACTTCGTGTCGATCTTCATGCCGAGCGCGCCGAGCTCCTTGAGCCCGTTGATGACCTCGTCGGGGATCTTCGCCTCGCGCTCGATGCGGGCCGAGTCGATCTTCGTCTCGCAGAAGTCGCGGAGCTTGGCGAGGAACTCCTCGCCGCGCCGCGCGTCCTCGTCGGCGGGCATGGGGTGCGGGTGGATCAGGTCGAGCCGGAAGCGGCCGAGGAAGAGTTCCTTGGCGAAGCTGGGCTTGCGCCAGTCCTGCTCACGGGCGGCCTCGGCGACCTGCCGGGCCTCGCGTTCGCTGACGGACGCCCCGGAAGGGGGTGTGGGTTGTTCGGGCATTGAGGAGCTCACCTCGCCGCGAAGTGGGGCCGATCGGCTCCGGTTGACCCGATCTCGACCCGGTCGGTTACTGACTGGTGCTACTCGGTCGTATGGATCGTATGTACCCGATTCGCCCGGGGCCCACCAGTCTTCGCGCAGCGTTCGGAGCATCCCGTTCTCAGGTGACGAGAACGGCCGGAGCCCCCGCACAGGGGCTCCCATATGAGCACGCTGCCCCCTGTCGCCCGGAGACCGATCTACGAGACCGCAGCGACGTACTCCACGTGGCGGGTCCGGCAGTGGTTCTGCCGGATACCTCCGGCTCCCCGGCCCGACTTTGCGGAGTAAGAACTGAGGAGCCGTCCCACTCCTCCCGCACGGGCAGGAGGGCAAGCCTTGAACCTTGAGTGCTCTGCTCATCCGCAACCACTCGACGGCGGGCTAACCGGCGGAGGTCGGACGACGCACTGCGTCACCCCACCCCGTCAGGGGACCCTTTCTGCGGACATTCCGTTCACGAACCCGAGCGACCTGAGTCCCTCGGCCGCACAGAGCCCGTCTGACGCGCCGCCAACTTCCGTCTGGAGCAGCTGGTAGTCGGCGCCCTGCTGGTGACCCCAGTGCATCGCAGCACGCCACAGTGCCCGTCCGTATCCGTGCCCGCGGCACTCGGGCAGTACGCCGAAGTACTGGGGCAGGAGTCGCAGCGCACCCGCGGCGTCCGTCATGGTCTCCATTGGTCCGATCGCTCCGGCGACACGGCCCTCATGGAGGACGATCAGGACCGGGCCCACGGAGCCGGCCCGCATCTGCTCGTGGAGGAACGCGAATCCGTCCGGGGCCATCCGCTGGGCGAACTCGCCGAACCCGGCCTCGCCGGTCAGCTCCTTGTACTCCTGCAGCGGCGTCCGGGGTGGCTCTCCCGGCCCGGTCTTGAAGTCTTTGAGCTGCACGCGGGTGCCGACGCCTCGTATGTCCGACTCGGGATCGTCCGGGCCGCAGAACCACACCACGCGGGCTTTCGCCGCCCCGACAGCGAGGGCGAGCCTGCGGGCAAGGTCGGCTCCGGCCGTCAACGCCTCTGGATTCCCGTAGACGTGAACCTTGACCGCTCCGGCACCGCGCTCCACGAGCGTGGGCACGAGGGTCTGCTCCTGGTCGTGCTCGATGGCATCGACGAGGACGCGCTCCGCCTTCGTGTCGGACCATCGCCGGTCCTTGTCGTACGTGAGGAACCGGCCGCTTCCTGCGGTCTGCACGACGGCCTCGAAGAGGTCGGGGAGCCGGTCACCCCAGCGGACGGGGCCGAGCGTCGGCACGTACGGGACAGGCATCACGGGCTCAATCCAGGCCCATTGGAAGTGCATGGCTGCACGCTACTCAGCGGGCACACACGGCACAGGCCCCGACGCGTTTCGCGCCAGGGCCTGCTCACCTACGACCAGTTCTCTCCCCCGCCTGGTGCTAGTGCGGGTTGTCATCCCCCGCGTTGCAGGAGCACTTCGCGCTGTCCATCAGGTCGTCCAGGTCGGCCACGGCCGTGATCGTGGTGACCTTCGGCGCCGGGGCCAGGACGGGCCGCGTGAAATACGGCAGAGCGTCACCGGCCTGGGGCGGAGCCTCGTCCGGGAGCGGTCGCCTCGGGGAGATCTCCACTGCCACTGC
Source organism: Streptomyces sp. NPDC056486 (assembly GCF_042795295.1). Lineage (NCBI taxonomy): Bacteria > Bacillati > Actinomycetota > Actinomycetes > Kitasatosporales > Streptomycetaceae > Streptomyces > Streptomyces sp. NPDC056486. The sequence goes on along the minus strand of NZ_JBHTSF010000063.1, from coordinate 40,058 downwards.
GGTCATGCCTTCACCTTCGCTTTCTATCCGTGCCGGCAGTAGCTCGCCAGCGGAGCCTTCGCCTCCTGGTAGTGCTTGGCCAGGGGCCTGCAGACGGTGCAAGCGCCGGAGAGCTGACAGCCTGAGCAGCCTCCGGTGCGAAGCATGAGGCGGTCCGCGATCGCACCCAGCCGGGCGAGGCCCTGAATCCCCTCGTTCGGGAGGCTGATCTGGTCGTCGCGGCCGATCTTGCAGATGGACACAAGACCGTGTGGGTCCATGTGGAAGAAGGTGTGTCCGGCGTTGCAGCCGGTGAACTGCCGGCGCATCCGCAGGTGTTCCTTGGACTGCGCTCCGAGGACCTCGCCGCCGCCGTAGATGGTCGGCGTTATGTTCGTGTAGACCTCGTGGTCAACGCCCCACGACGTGCAGAGGTCGACCATCGCCTGCTCTTCGTAGGCGTTGTCTTCCGTGACGATGACGCTGACGCGCAGCGGCAGACGCGCGGAGCGGGCGGCGTTCATGCCCTGCACGAACAGGTCCCAGGCGCCTTCGCGCTGCGTCAGCTCGTCGTAGCTGGCCTTCGTCGCCCCGTACATGGAGACGGTCACGCGGTAGGGCGGGCACTCCTTGAACAGGTCAAGGAGGTTCTGTCTCCACAGCAGGGAGCCGTTGGTCGAGAGGGTGAGCATCATTCCCAGCCCGTACGCGTGCCGCCAGGACTTCATGAAGTCCTTGTCGATGGTGGGCTCGCCACCTGTGACCTGGAGCCACAGCACTCCGGCCTCCGCCATCAGCTCAAGGCAGTACCGCTTGTCCGGAAACGCCATGCCCGACTGCACCTTCAAGCCCAGGTAGCAGTGCTTGCAGGCGTAGTTGCAGCCGAGGTTGACCTCCCAGCTCGCCTTCGAGTAGCTCCAGGTCGACGGCTGTCGGACGAGCAAGACGTCACCGGCCGGGCGGCCGGTCACGTCGAGGTCGTCCCACTGCCCTCGCACGGCCTCGGCGAGCCAGTCCGGGGATGGCTCGCGCGGGTCGAGGGCGCGCAGTTCCTCGTAGTGCTGCTCGGGGAGCAGGGCGCCGCCGCGGCGGCCAGGTCGCACGAGGATGTGCTGTTCGAGGAAGGGGCTGGCGATCAGAGAGTGCATGCGTCCTCCAGGGAGTCGAATCCGCCCCGGCCGAGATCAGCGCCCCGCGACCGGGGTGGGTACAGGGGGCGGAGCGGGCAGGGCGTCATTGCGTTGCGAAGCCGTAGGCGAGGGCGCTCATCACGGCCAGGAGGGCGGCCAGGTACATGGCCTGAGCGGCGATGGTGTGCCACATCGGGATCTCGCAGACGGGCTGCTCCTCCGGGGGCGGCGCGACTTCGGCCCAGACCCGCTTGCCCCACCGGAACTCGTCGACGCCCCACCGTGGCGTCAGGGCATCGATGAGGAAGAGGCCGCGCCCGCTCTCGCCGAGCGCCTCGTCGGTGCGCGCGATCTGAGGCACCTGCAGAGAAAGATCAACGACCGCCACCTTCACCCGGTCCGTCGCGACGCGGGCCACCGTGACGCGGATCGAGGAACCCTTCCCATGGACGACTGCGTTGCCGACCAGCTCACTGGCCACCAAACGGGCCGTCTCCGCGAGCTCGCTCAGTCCCCAGTCCGCGACAGCCTTGTCCACCATCTGCCGCGCCGCCCTGGCGGACTCCGCCTCTCGCGGCAGGATCCCGGTGAACACATCCGAGCCATCTGTGGCGTACAGAGCACACATCACGCGTCACCCGCCTTTCGCCGTAGTCGAAGGCGACGAGCGACGGCCGACTGAGTTCTCCCCGAGATGAGGGCACGACCGCCCAGTGCGAACAGCAGACCGCCGCGGAGGAACGTCGCTCCGTCTTCGCCCCAATCCCATCGGGACCGCCTGGGGTCGGGAGCCGAGGACGGAAGCGAGTGCCCGACACCTCGCGCCCGCTCGTCACCCGTCGTGGCGGATCCCTGCAGAACAGAGCCCACGGCCAACCGCCTCCCTCTAATCTCGTTACTGGGGGATGGCATCGACGTTATGGAGTCGGCGCAGTCTCTGTAAGTGACCGTGAGTACAGGTGACTTGCCTCCCAAGGCACCGGGAAGGGCCTCCATGCGGCTGAGCCTTCACCGAACCCTGACTGGCGGTACGGGTTCGGCCTCACGCGCACGAACGGGTTTGATCAGCGGGTACGTCTTACGGGTAATTCGTGAACAGATGGGCTACACGCAGGAAGAGACCGCGGGGCTTCTCCGGGTGAGCATCGACACCGTCGCTGGCTGGGAGACGGGCCGCCGCCCCCTCACCTCCGTGCCCGTCGGGCAGATACTCGCGACACGGTCCCGGTTGATGCAGATGGGCACCCCGCCCGCTCTGCTCCAGGCCCTTGAGCGCGGCCTGGAGGCCGACGTCCTGCTGTCGAGCGTCCTCAACGACGAGACACCGACCGACGACAGCCCTCTCGGCGTGGTGGTGATGCAGCGCGAGCTCGCCGAGGTGGTCGCCTGGCCACTCAACTCAGTGCCCCCTGGCCCCATTCGGGATCTGCCGCTGCCAGCGCGCACCCGGCGCGGTCCGGCGCCGACCGGCCCGCAGCTGACCGCGGAGGAGCGCGCCCAGTTCTTCAGGGTGATGCGGCGCACAGCCGAACAAGCCTGCGGTGAGGGGCAGTTCCTCCTCCGCCGCCAGGCCCTCTACCTCTCCGGCTACGACAACGCGCCCGACAGCGTCGAGTGGCTCGCCCATCAGCAGCACACTGAGCGGCCGGGTGACTGGCTGTCCTCGTGGCTCAACGAGCGGTCCGTCGCCGCCGTCGCCGCCCGGCACGGCGACCGCGACCGCATGAACCACTTCATCGACCTCGTCCTCATCGACGACGACGCCGGCGAGTCCGCGAACCTGTCGTACTGGGCCTACTGGGTCGGCGAGATGACCACGCCCCAGCTCAACGACGACTTCATCGCCGGCGGGGCCCCGGAGGTGTGGCCCGGCGACAAGCTGCTGACTCACCTGGTGGGCGGCCTCTCACCCGAGCACGGCTATGTAGACCTCAACGTCCACAGCCTGTGGTCACTTCTCCAAATCAGGCCCAACCTCCTGCGCTCGGGGGCCGCCTCCCGCGCCCTTCGCGAGAGACTCCCCGTGATGTTGGATAGCCGGAACATCTCCTCGCGCGGACACCGCGAGTTGGAGAGCATCCGGTACGCGATCCGCCTCGCCGAGGCGTGAGAGGAGCCCTACCGTGGCCGACGACCTGAGTTCGGTTGCTCGATTCCTGTACGAGGCAGGAACGCTCAAGCACACGAAGCGCACCGGCTGGTGGATGGGTGGCGTCAAGGACCCCGAGTCCGTCGCCGAGCACTCGTGGCGCGTCGCCATCATCGCTTCGATCATCGCCAAGCTCGAAGGTGCCGACCCGGCCCAGGCCGCGTTCCTTGCCGTCTGGCACGACACCGGCGAGACCCGCACCGGCGACGTGAACCATCTCGGGAAGAAGTACACCGGCGGAGCTGAGGCCGACCCTCGTGACATCGCGGCCGACCAGTCGACCGGCTTCCCCACCGAGCTGGCCGACACGGTGCGTAACCTGATCGGCGAATACGAGGGCAAGGAAACGCCCGAGGCTGTCTGTGCCCGGGACGCCGACAAGCTGGAGTGCATGATCCAGGGCATCGAGTACCGCGAGCAGGGCTACACCAACATGCAGCGGTGGATCGACAATTCACGCGGCCGGATCACCACGAAGTCCGCCGCAGAGCTGGCAGACGCAGTGCTCGAAACGGGCTCGCTGGACTGGTTCCGGGCCGCCCTCGGCGAGACGTCCTGAACGAGAACGGCCGGAGCCCCCGCACAGTGGGCTCCGGCCGTCCGGTTCGAGAACCGGCTTGCTTCGTGAACTGACTTACAGGTCGAGGCCCGTCATGACCATGACCCGCTCGTACGTGTAGTCGTCCATCGCGAAGCGGACGCCCTCGCGGCCCACGCCGGACTGCTTGACGCCGCCGTACGGCATCTGGTCGGCGCGGTAGGAGGGGGCGTCGCCGATGACCACGCCGCCGACCTCGAGGGCGCGGTGCGCGCGGAAGGCGGTCTGCAGGTCGTGGGTGAAGACGCCCGCCTGGAGGCCGTACTTGGAGTCGTTGACGGCGGCGAAAGCCTCCGCCTCGCCGTCCACCTTCCTGATCGTGAGGACCGGGCCGAAGACCTCCTCGACGGCGATCGTCGCGTCGGCCGGTACGTCGGCGAGCACGGTCGGCGCGTACGAGGCGCCGTCACGCTTGCCGCCCGCGAGCAGCTGCGCGCCCGCCTGGACGGCCTCGTCGACCCAGGACTCCACGCGCTTGGCGGCGTCCTCGTTGACGAGCGGGCCGACATCGGTCTTCGGGTCGGACGGGTCGCCGGTGGCCTGGCCCTCGATGGCCGCGAGGACGCGCGGCACGAGCCGGTCGTACACGGAGGCGTCGGCGATGACCCGCTGCACCGAGATGCAGGACTGGCCGCCCTGGTAGTTGGAGAAGGTCGCGATGCGCGAGGCCGCCCAGTCGAGGTCCTCGTCCGAGGAGAAGTCGGACAGGACGACGGCGGCGCCGTTTCCGCCGAGCTCCAGGGTGCAGTGCTTGCGCGGCACCGAGTCCAGGATCGCGTAGCCGACCTTCTCGGAGCCGGTGAAGGAGATGACGGGAAGGCGCTCGTCCTGGACGAGGGCGGGCATCTTCTCGTTCGCGACCGGAAGCACCGACCAGGACCCGGCGGGCAGTTCGGTCTCGGCGAGCAGCTCGCCGATGAGGAGACCGGAGAGCGGGGTCGCCGGCGCCGGCTTGAGGATGATCGGCGTGCCGGACGCGATGGCCGGGGCGATCTTGTGGGCGCAGAGGTTCAGCGGGAAGTTGAACGGCGCGATGCCAAGGACGACGCCCTTGGAGAAGCGGCGGGTGAAGGCGAGACGCCCCTGGCCACCGGCGTCGGTGTCGAGGCGCTGGGCCTCGCCGCCGTTGAAGCGGCGGGCTTCCTCCGAGGCGAACCGGAAGACGGATACGGCACGGCCGACCTCACCGCGGGCCCACTTGATCGGCTTGCCGTTCTCGGCGGAGATGAGCTGGGCGATCTCTTCCGTCCGCTCGACGAGCCTGCGGCTCACGTGGTCGAGGGCCGCGGCCCGCACGTGCGCCGGGGTCGCGGAGAACTCGTCGCGCACCGCGTACGCGGCGGCGACGGCCTCCTCGACCTGGGCGTCGGTCGGCACGGCGGCCTTGCCGACGACCCGTCCGTCCCAGGGCGACGTGACGTCGAGAGTGGTCTCACCGGTGGTCTGGCGACCGGCGAGCCAGAAGGCGTGGATGGAAGTCATGTCGATTCCCGGCCCTTCCGCGAAGGTGTGTCTTGGGGGGTACGTTCCCCACCGTAGGGGCGGCAGGGGTGTGTGACGTTTGTCCGACCCGGAGTACTGGCCGGGGGGCCCGCGCCTCTTTGGCAGGGGCGCATTCCGTACGCGGCTACCCTGAACCGCCCGATAGCTACTCCGTACCGCTCGAAGTCGCCTTCAGCGACAGCCACAGCTCCATGCGGACGTCCGGGTCGTCCAGGGAGCGGCCCAGGATCTCCTCGACCCTGCGCATGCGGTAGCGGAGCGTGTGGCGGTGGACGCCCAGGTCCGCGGCCGCCGCGTCCCACTGGCCGTGGCGCGAGAGCCAGGCGCGCAGCGAGGCGATCAGGTCACCGCGGCCTGTGGCGTCGTGTTCGAACAGGGCGCGCAGCAGACCGTCGGCGAACGCGCGCACCGCGTCGTCGGCGAGCAGCGGCAGGACCGAGCCCGCCGCGAGGTCCTCGTGCTCGACCATCGCGCGGCCCCGGCGCCTGGCGATGGAAAGCGCCTGGTCGGCCTGTTTGTACGCGGTGGCCGCCGCGATCGGTCCCGCGGGTGCGGAGAGGCCGAGGAGGAGGGAGGTCCCTTCGCCCGCACCTTGTTCAGGCACCTCGGAACGCGCGGCCTCCAACGCCTGCGCGTACGCGACGCATGCCGCGGCGCCCGCGCCGCCGTCCACGACGAGCAGGACGAGCCGCTCGCCGTAAGGGACGACGAGGAGTGCTTCGCCGGCGCGCGCGGCGGCGGACTCGATGGCATCTGTGAGCCCGGCGAACGGGTCGCCCTCCCCCGGAGCGGGGGCGGAGGCCGGCACCTCCGCCACCACCAGGCGGAACGGCGCGTCGAGCAGGCTCCCGTACAACTCCCCCGCCACCGTGCGGGCGTGCTCCGGCTCTCCGGCGAGCAGCATGCGAAGGACCGCGGAGCCGACCCTGGCCTCGGCGGCCTGGAGCGAGCGGTTGCGCTCCGTGGTGAGGGTGAGCAGCGCTATGGCGGAGTGCAGCGCGTACCGCTCGGCGGTGCCGAGGGTGGATGCCGTGCCGACGGCGAGCGCGGCGCGGGGCCGCCGTCCCGTACCGATCGAGTGCAACTCCACCCGGTCCTCCGCGCCCGCGACGACCGCGCTCGCGGGCGCGGCCCGGTCCCGCAGCCGCTCCACGTCGGTGGTGAGCCTGGCGGCCCGGCGCGAGGCCCACTCGGGCGCCGTGGCGACGACGGCGCCCGACGCGTCGTACAGCGCGGCCCAGCCGTCGACCTGTCCGGCGAGCGCGCCGAGCAGCCCCTCCGGGCCGTCGCTCAACGCCTGCTTGGTCAGTTCGCGCTGGGCCGCGAAGCCCGCCGTCACCGCGCGGTACTGGTCGGCGGCGATGGCCGCGGACACGGCCTTGCTGATGGCGAGGAACGGCGTGCGCCGCGGCACTTCGAGGAGCGGAAGCCCTTCGTCCGCGGCGGCCTCGACCAAGGCCTCCGGGATGTCCTTGTAGTGCACGCCGACCGCGAACCCGAGCCCGACGACCCCCGCCGCCGCGAGCCGCTTCACATAGCGGCGCATCGCCTCCGGGTCCTCCGCGTCCAGCTTGAGCGCGGTGATCATGAGGAGCTCGCCGCCCTCCATGTAGGGCACGGGGTCGGTGAGCTCACTGGCGTGCGCCCAGCGCACGGGCGCGTCCAGATGTTCCTCACCCGCGCGCACGGTGAGCTTCAGCGCGGAGTGGTGGACGAGGGAGGCGAGCGTGGGCGGCATGGGACCTTCAGGTCTGGTCAGCAGGTCAGGACGGCAGGTCTGGCAGCGTCGGTGAGGCACGCGCCCCGGTCGGCCATTGAATCCCGGACGAGATGTGGATCTTTTGGCCGGTACGTATGAACGACCTGTGCCGATTCTGCCTCACCGTACGGTACGTACGGGACCGAATACCCCGTACGCATATACCTGCCTGCGCCCCGTTGACTAACCCCGGAGATCCACCAGGAGGGGAGGCGCGTGCTCCCCCTTCACATCCGTCAGCGAGAGCACTGCGTGGCCGGGCGGCAGGGAGTGGGCGAGGTCGGACGCGGACCAGCGTTCGCGCTCGACCTTGCGCACGGTGACGGCGTCCGTCGTGACCGCCTTGCCGGTGACGAGCTTGCGCAGCGAGTGCAGCGCCCGCGTCATCGGCTGATCGGCGAAGACCGTGTGCTGCGCGACTTCCTTGGTCTCGATCCACTCGGTGCCCCAGGCCTCGGTGAACCGGCGCCCGTCCCAGGTCGTCACGCCGGAGAAGGCCATCCGGCAGCCGACCGCCGCGTAGAGCGGCCCCTGGAGTGCTTCCGGTACCTCGCCGATGGTGCGCAGACCGAGCACGACGCCCGCGTTCAGCGACCGCAGCCGCTGGACGGCGCGCACGCTCTCGGCGGTGAGGGTGCGCGCGGCGTCGTCGAGGATCAGGCAGGCGAAGTGCGGGCGCCGGGCCGGACCGCGCACGACGTACGTGAACTGGGCGAGCAGCAGCCGGGCAAGGAGACGCGCGGCCTCCTCGTGTCCGTGCTCGGGCAGGTCCACCCTGACCCGGAGCGGGTGGTGGACGACGGCGCGCATCGAGAAGGGGTGCCCCTCGCCGCCGGGGTCGAAGAAGTCGGCGAAAGCGGGCCGGTCGAGCAGGCCGAGCCGGTCGGCCAGGGCGGGCCCTGGGTCGTTGGGAGAGCCCGACTGACGGATACGGGCGTCCAGTTCGCGGCGCATTGCGGTGTGCCCGTCCGCGGCGAGGCCCTCCTGGAGGGCGGCGAGCCCGGCGGGGTCCCCTTCGAGGAGTTCGCGCAGCACGGGGACGGAGGGGAAGCGTCCGTGAAGGAGGCGGTAGGGGCCGAGGAGTTGGGCGAGGGTGGTGGCGGCGCGGCGCGTATCGACGGCTTCGAGGTCGCCGACAAGGCCTTCGGCGAGGAAGGCGGCGGCCTCGTCCGGGTCGGCGCAGCCCGCGTACAGATCGATGTCGTGCACGGACGCCGGATCACCCGGCTTGACCACGATGTCGTACGCCTCGTCGCCGCCGAGCGCCGTGCCCGCGGCGCACACGGCGACGACCGCGCACTGTCCGGTCAGGGCGCCCAGGGCGAGCGACTCCGCCACCGGGCGCATCAGCCTTCCGGTCTTGCCCGCGCCGGACGGCCCCACCGCGAGCAGTGAGGTGCCGAGCACGGCGGGATCGAGCGCGGCGGCGGCGTCGCGTACGGCGTGGGGATTGCGCTCGTCCTTCGCGTACCGGCCGATCCTGACCTGGCCGACGAGCAGGTCGTGGACGGCGCTGCGCGCGGGCAGGTCGCGCTGGCCCGATGGGTGGGTCCAGGCCGCGGAACCCTGCCGGGTGACGGTGTCCACGAAGGTGGCGAGGGCGTCCGGGTCACGGCCTGCCGTGCGCCAGGCGTGGGTCACGCGGGTGCAGTCGACGTCGTTCATGCGTCCGCTGACCAGTTCGGCGGAGAGCAGGTCGGCGGCCTTGTCGTGGCCCGCCGCGCGCAGCTCGGGCCAGTGGCCGTGCGTGGGGGCGTCGGCGGGGCGCGGCGGGGCGGCGGTCGGCCTCGACCGTGTCGTCGCGGCTCTGCCGTCGCGGACCGCCTGCCACCATCCGCCGATGCGGGCGAAGGGCCACAGCACGGCGAGGGTGATCAGTACGTACAGGGAGTCGGTGACCATGCGCGAGGTGAAGACTTCATAGCCCGCGACGAGCGCGATCAAGGAGTAGACGGGGTCGGCCACGGGCAGCGGCCGCATCTCGAACCCGAGGGCGCTCGGCCAGACGTAGACGAGGGCGGCGACCGCGCCGACGGAGGCGATCACGGCACGGGCCGGTTGCGGGCGTCGCGTCACGAAGTGCCTGATGGCGTCGGGCCAGGCGCCGAGCCGCCCGACGCTGTAGATCACCGCGCCGAAGACAAGGCCGTCGTAGACCACCCGGGCGTCCGTGGCCTGCTGCTCCTTGGGCGTGGCGCTGCCGGCCCACCACCAGTCGCCCGGCGTGAACAGCTTCAGGGGGGCCCACTGGTAGGGGATGCTGCCCTGCCGCCACAGCGACCAGAACAGCAGCCCGAGCAGGGTGGAGATGACCATGCCGACGGCCAGGCGCCGGGTGACACCTTCGGTCTCGGACTCGGGCACGGGGGGCCGGTAGGCGTAGCGCCAGATGCCCGGCGCCACCTTGGGGCGGGGCGCGGCGAGCCAGTCGGCGACGGATGAGGGGCGCTCGGCGCCGGGCGGCTTTCGGGGCATCGGCGGAGGCGCGGGGGCGTTGGGCGGCGCCGCGGGGACGGCGGGCGCCGCCGGCCGCGGCACCGGTGTGGCGTGTGTGCCGCGAGCGTCGTGCGTGCCCGTGCCTTCGGAGTCCATGGCCCTTGCCCCCTGACCTGCCGGTCTGTCGGTTCAGCCGTCAATCTAGTGCCCCCGCAGGGGGAGTTCACCGCATACGCGCCCGGTGCCTGCGGGAATGGGCAGGCACAAGGGACTCCGCGATCTGGGCAGAACACATCAATCCGGCTACGGTCGTCCGATGCCCGCTCCCAAGGACACCGACACGGCCGCCGGCCGACGGGAACCCGACCCCCTCGCCGAGCCGCCCCCACTCCCCTGGCCCGGAGGGCCGACCGCCTGGGACGACCCCTCGACCCGCCGGGCCTGGCGACGGCACACGGCCGGGACAGTGCTCGCCCTCGCCGCGTGGGTCGCGGTCTGGTTCGCCCTGTACGGCATCATGCGGCACGTCTTCACCCTGACCTCCGTGGTGCTCCTCGCGTACACCGTCTACGCCGCCTACCGCCTCCTCTGGCTGCTGGTGGCGGCGCTCCCCGGTACGGTCCGGATACGCCGCACCCTTCGCCGCCACCCCTGGCAGTCGATCGAGGGCGCCGAGCACGGTTTCTCGGCCCATCCTGCGGCGGCGAAGAACGAACCGTGGATCGCGGTCCCGGACCCCGAGGCCCCGGACGACCCGGACGCACGGCTCCCCCTCCTCCTCGTCATCCATCCCGGCACCCACTGGTGGATCCGGCGCATGCGCCCCCGGGCCACCGCCGAACAGCGGGCGGAGATCGACGTGTTGTGGTGCTGCGGCGACCCGCGCGAAGCCGTGGTCATCGCGGCATCCGCGTCGGCGTCCGCGTCGGCGTCCGCATCCGCGTCCGCGTCCGTTTCCGCACGCACGGGAGGGGCGAAGGCACCCCGCAGACTCGTCCATCTCGACCAGCGCAACGCCCTTGTCGCCGCCCGGCGCCACCGCGGCCCCGCGGCCGCGGATCCGCAGACCCCCGACCGCCTGCGTCCGGCCCTCTCCCATCCGCCCACGGCCCGCACGATGCGCGACCGGATGCGCCGACGCGTCCTCCTCTTCGTCCTGCTCTGGCCCGCGCTGCTCGCCGTACAGATCGTGATCGTCGTCAACGGCGACCACGACAGGATCGGCGTCCTCATGACCCTCCTGCTGGCCGAGCTGGCAGGGCTGCCGCTGCACATCATCGTGCTCCTCAGCACCCGCCGCACGACCCGTCTCCTGGCCGCCCACCCGTGGCGCCCCGTCGACTGCACGATCCGCAGCCGCGGCAGGCAGCAGCTGGTGACCGTCGGCAACCGGATCCTGACCCCGAGCCCCTGGCGCGTGTACCTTCCCGCGCACGCCACGCGTCTGTGGATCGCGGGCGATCCGGGCGCCCGATGCATGGTCTCCCTGCCCGGCGGCGCCCGCCCCCTGAGCTTCGCGCCCGCCCGCTGACCCACCGACCCGGCCGCTGTGCCCACTACCTGTCCACCGCGGACAAACCGCCACGCCCAACAACTCCCCCGTGGAGCATGCCCGCCCTCACCCTCCGCCCCTAACCTGCGAAGAAAGCAAGCAGGAAAGCACGTACTCGAGCGTCCGCCTCGCCCCACCCCCAGGAGCACCCCATGACCGCACTTCCGCAGGAGCGCCGCGTCGTCACCGCCATCCCCGGGCCGAAGTCCCAGGAGCTGCAGGCCCGCCGTACGGCCACGGTCGCCGGCGGCGTGGGTTCCGTGCTGCCCGTCTTCGCGGCGCGCGCGGCGGGCGGCATCATCGAGGACGTCGACGGCAACCGCTTCATCGACTTCGGCTCCGGCATCGCCGTGACGTCGGTCGGTTCCAGCGCCGAGGCCGTCGTACGCCGTGCGAGCGCGCAGCTCGCCGACTTCACCCACACCTGTTTCATGGTCACGCCGTACGAGGGCTACGTCGCCGTCGCCGAGCAGCTCGCGGAGCTGACGCCGGGTGACCACGCCAAGAAGAGCGCCCTGTTCAACTCGGGCGCCGAGGCCGTCGAGAACGCCGTCAAGATCGCCCGTGCGCACACCAAGCGCCAGGCCGTCGTCGTCTTCGACCACGGCTACCACGGCCGTACGAACCTCACGATGGCGCTGACCTCGAAGAACATGCCGTACAAGAACGGCTTCGGGCCGTTCGCGCCCGAGGTCTACCGCGTGCCGGTGGCCTACGGCTACCGCTGGCCGACGGGCGAGGAGAACGCCGGGCCCGAGGCCGCCAAGCAGGTCATCGACCAGATCGGCAAGCAGGTCGGCGCGGAGAACGTGGCCGCGATCATCATCGAGCCGGTGCTCGGCGAGGGCGGCTTCATCGAGCCCGCGAAGGGCTTCCTGCCCGAGATCGTGAAGTACGCCAACGACAACGGCATCGTCTTCGTCGCGGACGAGATCCAGTCCGGCTTCTGCCGTACGGGCCAGTGGTTCGCGTGTGAGGACGAGGGCATCGTCCCCGACCTGATCACGACCGCCAAGGGCATCGCGGGCGGTCTGCCGCTCGCCGCCGTCACGGGCCGCGCCGAGATCATGGACGCCGCGCACTCCGGCGGCCTCGGCGGCACCTACGGCGGTAACCCGGTGGCCTGCGCCGGTGCGCTCGGCGCCATCGAGACGATGAAGGAGCTCGACCTCAACGGCAAGGCGAAGGCCATCGAGGCGACGATGAAGGCCCGCCTGAACGCCATCGCGGAGAAGTACGACATCGTCGGCGACGTCCGCGGCCGTGGCGCGATGATCGCCATCGAGCTGGTCAAGGACCGCGCCACGAAGGAGCCGAACCCCGAGGCGACGGCCGCGCTCGCCAAGGCCTGCCACGCGGAGGGCCTGCTCGTCCTGACCTGCGGCACGTACGGCAACGTCCTGCGCTTCCTGCCGCCGCTCGTCATCGGCGACGACCTGCTCAGCGAGGGCCTGGACATCATCGAGGCGGCGTTCGCGCGCGTCTGATCGCGCCCTTTCGCCAGGCGTCCAGCGGAGCCGTTCGGAGCCGGGATCACCCCAAAGGGGGAAAGATCCCGGCTCCGTATGTATACGCACATGCCCTGACGTGTGTGTACCTCGTGCGGTGCCAGAGTCGTGACCTGGGGTGACCGTCAGGGCGTGTGAAGAAGGTGTGCGGGCCCCATGTCGGGTTCCCGTTCCGCCTGTCGGCCCGCCAACACCTGACGTACGGTTTCTGCAGATGAGAGAAACACCCCGCTCACAGGGGACTGTGGGCGACACCGGGACGGAGCCTCCCCAGCCCCGTCTTGGTCGTGCCATCGCGCACACACCCGGAGCTTCTGGCTTCGGAACTCCTCACCGATCGGATGGCCGCCCGCCCCAAACCCCCCGGGGCGCGCGGCACACCGGTCAGGACGGCCGCCTCGGAACTACCCCCCCTGTTCCGGGGCGGCCGACCACTTTCCTCTTCTGCCTCTGCGCGCTGCTCTTCGCGCTCATCAGCTGGCAAGTGATCGCCGACGGCCCCCTCCGCGACGCGGACGAGCGGCTCGGCCCCTGGATCACCGGAAGCCGCCTCCCGGACGGCGCCGCGGAACTCCTCGCCGATCTCGGCGGGGTCGCCGTCGCCGTGCCGTTCCTCGCCGTGGTCATCGCCTACGCCGGATGGCGCGCCCGCACCGCTGGTGCGTTCCGCTGGTGGCTGGCCCCGGTGGCCGCCGCCGTGGCCATGGCGGCGGTCCCCGCGCTTGTGATCCCGCTCAAGGAACTCATCGACCGCACAGGACCGCCCGGCATGGACGGCAGCGGCTACTACCCATCGGGCCACACCGCCACCGCCATGGTCGCCTACGGCGGGGCGGCGCTGCTCCTGCTCCCCTATCTGCACGGCACGTACGCACGGCGTGAACTGGTCATCGCCTGCGCCCTGTTGAACTTCGGGGTCGGGCTCGGGCTCGTGCGCCGCGGGTATCACTGGCCGTTGGACGTGGTGGCCAGCTGGTGCCTGTTCGGGATGGTGCTTCAGGTGATGGTGCTCGTGGTGGCGCGGTACGGCCGCCGCGCCGAGGAAGAGGAAGCGGAAACGGACCCGGCTCAGCCGAAGTAGCCGTCGAAGTTCTTCGAGAACTCCCAGCTGTTGTGACGGTCCCAGTTGATCGACCAGGTCATCAGGCCGCGCAGCCCCGGCCAGGTGCCGTGCGTCTTGTACGAGCCGCAGTTGGTGCCCTTCGTCAGGCAGTCCAGGGACTTGTTGACCTCGCTCGTGGGGACATGGCCGTTGCCCGCGTTCGTCGATGCGGGCATGCCGATGGCCACCTTCTCCGGAGGCAGCGCGGGAAAGACGTTGTTCGCGTCGCCCGCCACCGGGAAGCCGGTGAGCAGCATGTCGGTCATCGCGATGTGGAAGTCCGCGCCGCCCATGGAGTGGTACTGGTTGTCCAGGCCCATGATCGGGCCGGAGTTGTAGTCCTGGACGTGCAGCAGTGTGAGGTCGTCGCGCAGGGCGTGGATGACCGGGAGGTAGGCTCCGGCGCGCGGGTCCTGGCCGCCCCATTTGCCGGTTCCGTAGAACTGGTATCCGAGCTGCACGAAGAAGGTCTCGGGGGCCATCGTGAGCGTGAAGCCGCTGCCGTACTTGGACTTGAGGGTCTTGACGGCCGAGATGAGGTTCACGATCGACGGGGTCTTCGGGTTCTTGAAGTCCGTGTCGTCGGCGTTCAGCGAGAGGGAGTGGCCCTCGAAGTCGATGTCCAGGCCGTCGAGTCCGTACTCGTCGATGATCGCGGAGACCGAGGAGACGAACGTGTCGCGGGCCTGGGTGGTGGTCAGCTGGACCTGGCCGTTCTGGCCGCCGATGGAGATCAGGACCTTCTTGCCCGCCGCCTGCTTGGCCTTGACCGCGGCCTTGAACTCGTCCTTGGACTCGACGCCGGGGCACTCGGTCTGCGGACAGAGGCTGAAGCGGATGTCGCCGGACGTGGCGGAGGTCGGCTCGCCGAAGGCGATGTCGATGATGTCCCAGCTGTCGGGGACGTCAGAGAGCCGGGTGTAACCGGACCCGTTGGCGAAGCTCGTGTGCAGATAGCCGACCAGGGCGTGGTCGGCGGCGGCCTTCGGCACCGGACCCGTCGAGGGGCCCGCCGAGGCCTCGGCGGCGAGCAGGCCGGACGCGGCGAGCGCGCAGGCCGTGGCCGCTGCCACGGTGAGACGTCTGATGCGGCGCGTGAGGGGACGCGCGACGTGCCGCGGCGATGAACGGTCCACAACTGCCTCCGGGCATGGGGGGGATGGGAGGGTGGGCCGCTCAATTTGGTCCAGACCAATCAAGTTGTCAAGGTCCCGTCAAAAACTGCTCCTGGCTGCTCTCCTGGCTACGCCTGCCTGCTCCTGCCTGCTCCTGCCTATCGCCGACTACCCCTCCGGCTGCTCCCGCGGCGCCAGCTGCGCCGCCGCCTCGTGCATCGCGAGTTCGAGAAGCCCCGGATCCGTCAGCGTGCCCGACCCGTCGGGCGGGACCAGCCAGCGGACGCCGCCCGTGGAACGCCCCGGGTAGGGCACCACGATCCAGGTGCCGAGGCCCGCGCCGCGTACCCCCGTGCCGATCCAGCGGGCCACCGTGCCCGCGGGCACGAAGAACCCCATGCGGGAGTCGCCGAAGTCGGCGAGCACCGGGCCCGGGCGGTCGATGCAGCAGGTCAGTACGTCGAGCGTGGGATAGCCGAGTTCGCCGGGAAGAATGAGTACGTCCCAGAGCCTGCCCGCAGGAAGGAGCGCGACCCCGACAGGATTGCGCTCCCATTCCCGGCGGCAGGCATCCGGGTCCGGCGCCACCGATACGAGCCATTCGACCGCCGACTTCGCCCCCGAGTCCGAACCAGTCATGGCGGGACCTCCCTCTCTCCTGTGCAACAGCTGTGCTTGTCACAGGAGAGAGGGGGCTCGGGCCGGAGCATTACGCGGGTTCCGGGAACTTGTTGACGAACAGTCGATAGAGCGGCCCCGGACCCGGAGCTGATCGAGCCGGTCAGCTGTCGAAGCCCAGGCCCAGCTTGTCCATCGTCTTCAGCCACAGGTTGCGCCTGCCGCCGTTCTCGTCCGCCCTGGCCAGGGACCACTTGGTCAGTGCCACGCCCGTCCACGCGAACGGCTCCGGCGGGAACGGCAGCGGCTTCGTGCGCACCATCTCCAGGGACGTACGTTCCGTGCGCTCGCCGGAGAGCAGGTCCAGCATGACGTCGGCACCGAAGCGGGTGGCCCCGACACCGAGCCCGGTGTAGCCCGCCGCGTACGCGACCCGACCCGCGTGAGCCGTGCCGAAGAACGCCGAGAAGCGCGAGCACGTGTCGATGGCGCCGCCCCACGCGTGCGTGAACCGGACCCCCTCCAACTGCGGGAAGCAGGCGAAGAAGTGGCCCGCCAGCTTCGCGTACGTCTCGGGGCGGTCGTCGTGCTCGGCGCGCAGCTTGCCGCCGAACGGATAGATCGCGTCGTAGCCGCCCCACAGGATGCGGTTGTCGGCGGAGAGCCGGAAGTAGTGGAACTGGTTGGCGCTGTCGCCAAGGCCCTGGCGGTTCTGCCAGCCGATGGCCGCCAGCTGTTCCTCGGTCAGCGGCTCCGTCATCAGGGCGTAGTCGTAGACCGGGACCGTGTACGCGCGCACGCGCTTGACCAGCGAGGGGAAGATGTTCGTGGCGAGCGCGACTTGCCGGGCGCGGATCCGGCCGTACGGGGTGCGCACGGCCATCCCGGCGCCGGACGAGACGAGTTGGAGCGCGGGCGTGTGCTCGTAGACGCGTACGCCCTTCTCCAGGCAGGCGCGCTTGAGGCCCCAGGCCAGCTTCGCCGGGTGGAGCATGGCGACGCCATCGCGGTCCCAGAGCCCGCCGAGGAAGGTCGGTGAGTCGACGTGCGCGCGCAGGGCTTCCGCGTCGAGCAGCTCGGAGCCGCCGGCGAGGCCGTGCTCAGCCATCTCCTCGTACATCTCGTGCAGTTCGGCGAGCTGGTGCGGCTGGGTGGCCACGTCGATCTCGCCGGTGCGCTCGAAGTCGCAGTCGATGGAGTAGCGCTTGACGGCCGCCTCGATCTCGTCGAGGTTGCGGGCGCCGAGCTCCTCCAGCTTCGCGATCTCGCCGGGCCAGCGGGACAGGCCGTTGGAGATGCCGTGCGTGAGGGACGCGGCGCAGAAGCCGCCGTTGCGCCCGGAGGCGGCCCAGCCCGCCTCGCGGCCCTCGACCAGGACCACATCGCGGTCCGGGTCGCGCTCCTTGGCGATGAGCGCGCTCCACAGTCCGCTGTAGCCACCGCCGACGACGAGCAGATCGCACTGCTCGTCGCCGGTGAGGGCGGGCTCGGCGCGGGGCTTGCCGGGGTCGTCGAGCCAGTACGAGAGAGGCCGGGCGTCGGCGAGGGACTTGGTGAAACGGGTCATGGCGCTTGGGGCCATGATTTCCACTCCTTCAGAATTCTTGCCGGGATACCGAGTGACCGGATTACTTGGCCTGCTTGTTGCGGCGCTTCGAGACGATCATCCCGCCGAGCACCAGGATCACGGCGACGAGGAACATCGCCGTACCGATCACATTGATCTGAACGGGCGTACCGCGCTGCGCCGATCCCCAGACGAACATGGGGAACGTCACGGTCGAGCCCGCGTTGAAATTCGTGATGATGAAATCGTCGAAGGAGAGTGCGAAGGCGAGCAGCGCCCCCGCCGCGATGCCCGGTGCGGCGATCGGCAGCGTGACCCGGACGAAGGTCTGCACGGGCCCCGCGTAGAGGTCCTGTGCGGCCTGTTCCAGGCGCGGGTCCATGGACATCACGCGCGCCTTGACGGCGGTCACCACGAAGCTGAGGCAGAACATGATGTGGGCGATGAGAATCGTCCAGAAGCCGAGCTGCGCGCCCATGTTGAGGAAGAGCGTGAGCAGCGAGGCGGCCATGACGACCTCGGGCATCGCCATCGGCAGGAAGATCAGCGAGCTGACCGCGCCGCGCGCCCGGAAGCGGTAGCGCACGAGCGCGAAGGCGATCATCGTGCCGAGCACGGTCGCGCCGATCGTCGCCCAGGCCGCGATCTGCAGGCTCAGGCTGAGTGAGCCGCACATGTCGGCGACGCCGCAGGGGTCCTTCCAGGCGTCGAGCGAGAATTCCTGCCAGGCGTAATTGAAGCGCCCCTTCGGCTTGTTGAAGGAGAACACCGTCACGACGACATTCGGGAGCAGCAGATACGCGAGGGTGAGCAGACCCGCGATGACGACGAATTTGCCGCGGAGCCAGCGGAAGAAGGCAGCCATCAGACGAGATCCTCCGTCCCGGACTTGCGGATGTAGAAGGTGACCATGACGAGGATCGCCGCCATCAGGATGAAGGAGAGGGCCGCAGCCGTCGGGTAGTCCAGAATGCGCAGGAACTGCGTCTGGATGACGTTGCCGACCATGCGGGTGTCGGTGGAGCCGAGCAGATCCGCGTTGACGTAGTCGCCCGCCGCCGGGATGAAGGTGAGCAGCGTCCCGGAAACGACGCCCGGCATGGAGAGCGGGAAGGTCACCTTGCGGAAGGTCGTCGACGGCTTCGCGTAGAGGTCGCCCGCCGCTTCGTGCAGCCTGCCGTCGATGCGCTCGAGCGAGGTGTAGAGCGGCAGGATCATGAACGGCAGGAAGTTGTACGTGAGTCCGCAGATCACCGCGAGCGGTGTGGCAAGGACCCGGTCACCTTCCGTGACGCCCAGCCAGCTGGTGACGTCGAGGACGTGCAGCGTGTTGAGGGCGCCCACGAGGGGGCCGCCGTCCGCGAGGATCGTCTTCCACGCCAGCGTACGGATGAGGAAGCTGGTGAAGAACGGCGCGATGACCAGGACGAGGATGAGATTGCGCCAGCGGCCCGCGCGGAACGCGATCAGATACGCGAGCGGGTAGCCGAGCAGCAGACACAGGATCGTGGCGGCGCCCGCGTACATCACCGAGCGCAGGAACTGGGGCCAGTAGTCGCTCAGCGCTTCCCAGTAGGTGGCGAAGTGCCAGGTGACCTTGAAGCCGTCTTCCAGGGAGCCGGTCTGGACGGACGTCGACGCCTGGTAGACCAGCGGCAGCGCGAAGAAGAAGACGAGCCACAGGATGCCGGGCAGCAGCAGCCAGTAAGGGACGAGACGGCCGCGCTTGCGGACCTTGCGCGGCGGCTCGTCCGGCTCCTGCGCCGGGGCCGCCTTGGTGAGGGTCGTCGTCATGCGGAGGCGTCCTCCTCGACCTTCTCGACTCCCGCGTCGATGTCCTGGGCGGGGTCGAGGCCGAAAGTGTGGGCCGGGTTCCAGTGCAGGACGACGTCGACGCCGGGGACCAGGCGGGTGTCGCGCTCGATGTTCTGGGCGTAGACCTCGAACTCGTGGCAGATCGGGCTGTTGATGACGTACTGCGTCGATACGCCGATGAAGCTGCTGTCGGCGATGCGGCCCGTGATGCGGTTGCGCCCCTCGGGAATCTGCCCCGCGTCGTCGGCGTGCGTGAGGGAGATCTTCTCGGGGCGTACGCCGAGGATGACCTTGCCGCCCGTGGTGGTGGGCGCCGTACATCGCGCGGCGGGCAGGACGAGCTTGCCGTCACCGGCCTTGAGGGTGAGGTCGTCGCCGCTGCGGCCCCCGATCTCGGCCTCTATGAAGTTCGACGTGCCGAGGAAGTTGGCGACGAAAGTGGTGCGGGGGTTCTCGTAGAGGTCGGCGGGGGCGCCGAGCTGTTCGACGCCGCCCGCGTTCATCACCGCGACCTGGTCGGCCATCGTCATGGCCTCCTCCTGGTCGTGCGTGACGTGGATGAACGTGATGCCCACCTCGGTCTGGATGCGCTTGAGTTCGAGCTGCATCTGGCGGCGCAGCTTGAGGTCGAGTGCGCCGAGCGGCTCGTCCAGGAGCAGCACCTTGGGGTGGTTGATCAGGGCGCGGGCGACGGCGACGCGCTGCTGCTGGCCGCCGGAGAGCTGGTGCGGCTTCTTGCGGGCCTGCTCGCCGAGCTGGACGAGGTCGAGCATGTCGCCGACCTGGCCCTTCACCGACTTGATGCCGCGGCGGCGGAGGCCAAAGGCGACGTTCTCGAAGATGTCGAGGTGCGGGAAGAGCGCGTACGACTGGAAGACCGTGTTGACGGGCCGCTTGTACGGCGGCAGCGCCGTGACGTCCTGCTCGCCCAGGTGCACGGTGCCCGAGCTGGGCTCCTCAAGGCCCGCGATCATGCGGAGCGTGGTGGTCTTGCCACAGCCGGACGCGCCGAGCAGCGCGAAGAAGGAGCCCTGCGGCACGGTGAGGTCGAGCGGGCGGACGGCCTTGAAGGAGCCGTACGTCTTGCTGATCCCGGTGAGGCGGACGTCGCCGCCGTGTTCTGTAGCAGTCGTCATGGTGCGTCCAGGGGGTCGAGGGGATCGGATCGGGACGAGGGAATCGGGTCAGGAACCGGTCAGCTTGGCGAACTTCTCCTCGTACGCCGTCTCTTCCTTCGGCGTCAGCGAGCGGAACCCGTGCGACTTAGCGGCCATCTCCTTGTCCGGCAGGATCAGCGGGTTCGCCGCGGCTTCCTTGTCGAGCTTCGCCAGCTCGGGGCGCACACCGTCCACGGGGCAGACGTAGTTGATGTACGCGGCCAGGCGTGCGGCGGGCTCGGGCTCGTAGTAGTAGTCGATGAGCCGCTCGGCGTTGCGCTTGTGGCGCGCCTTGTTCGGGACGAGCAGGTTGTCCGTGGACGTGATGTAGCCCTGGTCCGGGATGTGGAAGGCGATGTCGGGGTTGTCGGCCTGGAGCTGGACGATGTCGCCCGCCCAGCCCAGACACGCGGCGAGGTCGCCCTTGTCGAGGTCCGACGTGTAGTCGTTGCCCGTGAAGCGGCGGATCTGCTGCTTGTCGACGGCCTTCTGGAGGCGGGCGATGGCCGCGTCGAAGTCGTCGTCGGTGAACTTCGAGGGGTCCTTGCCCATGTCGATGAGCGTCATGCCGACGCTGTCGCGCATCTCGGAGAGGAAGCCGACGCGGCCCTTGAGCTTGGGGTTGTCCAGGAGTTGCGACACGGAGGTGATGTCTTCGCCGTCGGTCGCCTTCTTGTTGTACGCGATGACGGTGGAGATGCCGGTCCAGGGGTACGAGTAGGACCGCCCCGGGTCCCAGTCCGGGTTGCGGAACTGGGCGGACAGGTTGGCGTACGCGTGCGGCAGGTTGGCCGGGTCCAGTTTCTGGACCCAGCCGAAGCGGATGAGCCGGGCCGCGAGCCAGTCCGTGACGCAGATGAGGTCGCGCCCGGTCTCCTGGCCCGCGGCGAGCTGCGGCTTGATCTTCCCGAAGAACTCGACGTTGTCGTTGATGTCCTCGGTGTACTTGACCTTGATCCCGGTGCGCTTCGTGAACGCGTCCAGGGTGGGGCGGCGTTCGTGGTCGTCGACATCCATGTACTCGGTCCAGTTGGAGAAGTTGATCTGCTTCTCCTTGGCCGAGTGGTCGTCGGACGAGACGTCGCCCTGGCTCTTGCTCGCTGCCGGGATCCCGCAGGCGCTGAGTGCGCCGAGACCGCCGAGGGCGAACGCGCCGCCGGCGGAGGCGCGCAGCAGGGAGCGGCGGGTGAGGGCGGCCCTGCCGTTCCTGAGACTGCGGTGCATGGCGGCCAGTCGGGCCGGGGAGAGGGGGTCGGGCTCGTACTGCTCCATACGCTTGGTTGCCCTTTCGGGAGGATGGGCGGCCGCTGGTCGGGGGCGGCCTTCCAGCTGTCGGCTGTCGGCTATCGGTCCCCGAAGATCGTCCGGTGCCAGTCCTTGCGGACGACCGCGGTGTTGTCGAACATGACGTGCTTGATCTGGGTGTACTCCTCGAAGGAGTAGGCGGACATGTCCTTTCCGTAGCCGGATGCCTTGTATCCGCCGTGCGGCATCTCGCTGAGGATCGGGATGTGGTCGTTGACCCACACACAGCCCGCCTTGATCTCACGCGTCGCCCGGTTGGCACGGAAGACGTCGCGGCTCCAGGCGGAGGCGGCAAGGCCGTACGGGGTGTCGTTCGCGAGCCTGATGCCTTCGTCGTCGGAGTCGAAGGGCAGCACGACGAGCACCGGACCGAAGATCTCGGCCTGCACGATCTCGCTGTCCTGTGCGGCGTCGGCGATGAGGGTGGGCTTGTAGAAGGCCCCGGGGTGGTCGAGCGCCTCGCCACCGGTGACCACGCGCGCGTAGGAGCGCGCCCGGTCGACGAAACCGGCGACGCGGTCGCGGTGGACGTGCGAGATGAGCGGCCCGAGGTCGGTGTCATCGGCGAAGGGATCACCGAGCCGTACGGTCTCCATGAGCGCGGCGACGCCCTCTACGAAGGCGTCGTACAGCGGACGTTGCACGTACGCGCGCGTGGCGGCCGTGCAGTCCTGCCCGGTGTTGATGAGCGCGCCCGCGACCGCGCCGTGCACGGCGGCTTCGAGGTCGGCGTCATCGAAGACGACGAACGGCGCCTTGCCACCCAACTCCAGGTGCAGCCGCTTCACGGTGGAGGTGGCGATCTCGGCGACGCGCTTGCCGACGCCGGTGGACCCGGTGAAGGAGGTCATGGCGACGTCGGGGTGCCCCACGAGCCGCTCGCCCGCGTCACGTCCTGCGCCGCTGATGATGTTGACGACACCGTCGGGGATGCCCGCCTCGGTGGCCGCCTGCGCGAAGAGGAGCGAGGTGAAGGGGGTGAGCTCGGCGGGCTTGAGAACGATCGTGTTGCCCGCGGCGATGGCGGGAAGCACCTTCCAGGCGGCCATCTGGAGGGGGTAGTTCCAGGGCGCGATGGACCCGACGACACCGATGGGCTCACGCCGTACGTACGAGGTGTGGTCACCGGAGTACTCACCGGCCGACTGTCCTTGCAGATGCCGGGCCGCGCCCGCGAAGAAGGCCACGTTGTCGACGGAGCCCGGCACGTCGAACTCGCGGCTGAGCTTGATGGGCTTGCCGCACTGGAGCGACTCGGCCTGCGCGAACTCCTCGGCGCGCTCGGCCAGTACGGCGGCAAAGCGGTGCATGGCGTCGGAGCGCTCGCCCGGGGTCGCGCCCGCCCACTCCGGGAACGCCTGCGCGGCGGCGGCGACTGCGGCGTCGACGTCCTTCTCGCCCGCGAGTTCATACCGGTGGACCTCGTCGCCGGTGGCCGGGTCGACGACGGCGTGCGTGCGCCCCGATGTGCCCTCGGTCAGCCGTCCCGCGATGTACTGCGCGCCTGCTGCGAAGTGGTCCTGGGCCTGGAAGTTGTGCATGACGCTCTCCTCCGCCGTCGTCCCCGTCCCAGGGGTCGGCGTAGCTCCAGATCGATTTGAGTGCCGATCCTGACAGAGCAGAGGTACTCCAACAAGTGATTCCGTTGTTGCCTTTTGGTTACGCGACGGAATCTGTCGACCAGGTGTCGAGTCGTCCTGGAAAACCCAGGACGGATTGTCAGTGGTGCGTGCCAGACTCGCGTGCATGACGAAGATCGACTCGGTGGATGCGCTGGTCCGCGCGGTGCGTGCGGGGGAACAGGTGAAGTACCTGCACTTCTGGGGTCACACCCCGCGCCGGGACGGGTCACTCGGCGCGAGCTGCTTCAGCCAGTGGTGGCAGTCGCCTTTCACCGTGGACGGGGTGGAGTACGGGACTGCTGAGCACTGGATGATGGCGTGCAAGGCCCGCCTGTTCGACGACGGTGAGGCGGAGCGGGCGGCCCTCGCATCGCGTACGCCCGCCGAGGCGAAGAAGGCGGGACGCCTGGTGCGGGGCTTCGACGAGGCGATATGGGAGCGGGAGCGGTTCGGGATCGTGGTCGAGGGCAGCGTCCACAAGTTCGCGTCGACCGACGCCCTTCGTTCGTTCCTGGTCGGTACGGGGTCGCGGGTACTGGTGGAGGCGAGCCCGATGGACCGCATCTGGGGCATCGGCCTGGCGGCCGACGATGAGCGGGCCCAGGAGCCGGAGAAGTGGCGGGGGCCGAATCTGCTGGGCTTCGCGCTGATGGAGGCGCGGGAGAAGCTCCGAGACGCGGGGTAATCGGGTGGGTGGGCGGGAGACATCCGCCGCGAAGCGGCGGTTCAGGCCGACGCAGGAGGCGCCCCCGCCAGTAAGAAGCGGCGGTTCAGGCCGACGCAGAAGGCGCCCCCGCCAGTGAAGAGCGACTCAGGGCCTGACAGCCACGGAGGTCGAGTAACCGCCGCCGCCCGAGGCCCCGTCCTCCTCGAACACGTCGTCCGGCGTCACGATCAGCACCACCAGCAGGGCCACGGCCAGTACGAGGCCCGCGACACCGCAGATGATCCCGGCCAGCGCCTGCCCGGAGTTCGTCGCCTCGCCGCGCCGCGCCCTGCCCCGCCCGATCGCCCCGAAGATGATCGCGAGGACCCCGAGCACCATCGCCAGGGGCCACAGGCAGAAACCGGCGGCCGCGATGATCCCGAGGACAAGGGCGGTCACGCCCATCCCGTTGGCAGGCGCCATCGGCATCGCGGGCCAGCCGTACCCGGGCGGGCCCTGCCCCTGGTAACCCTGATAGCTCTGATAGCCCTGGTGGCTCTGGTAGCCCTGGTGGCCGCCCGGGAACCCGGGGCCGGGGTACCCGTACGGCACCTGACCGGGCCCCTCAGGCCCGACCGGAGGCGGCGGCACCGGCTCACCACTCGCCGAAGGACCCACCGAAGGACCCGCCGAAGGACCCGCCGGAGGTGCATAGGGCCCGGCACCCGGCCCCGTCGGCTGCTCATACGCGGGCGGCGGCGAGGGCTGCGCAGACGGCACCGCCCAAGGATTCCGCTTCTCCAGCGGCAGTGATCCCGGCCCTGACCCCGCCCCCGACCCCGCGTCATCCACCGGCGGAGCCCAAGGGTCCCGCTCCTCGGACGCGCCCGGCCCCGCCGAACCGTCGGACATGCCGCGCTCACCTCTTTCGTACGTTCCGTCATGCTACGGCCACCGCCCTCGGCCGAAGGCCCCCGGCCTAGGATGATCCAGACTTACCCGATCAGCCGATCACATCCGTTCCTGGGGAGGAATCCGTGACCGATCCGAGCAGCGCCCGTGAGCCACGCGACCAACGCGACCCGCATGCCTTCATCGCCGGACTGCCCAAGGCAGAACTGCATGTGCACCATGTCGGCTCGGCGTCCCCCCGCATCGTCTCGACCCTCTCCGCCCGCCACCCCGATTCCAAGGTGCCCACGGACGTCGAGGCGCTCGTCGACTTCTTCACGTTCACGGACTTCGCCCACTTCATCCAGGTGTACCTCTCGGTCGTGGACCTGGTCCGCACCCCGGACGACGTACGCCTGCTCACGTACGAGATCGCCCGCGACATGGCCCGGCAGAACATCCGCTACGCCGAGCTGACCCTCACCCCCTTCAGCTCCGTGCGCCGCGGCATCGACGACCGCGCCTTCATGGACGCCATCGAGGACGCCCGCAAGGCGGCCGAGGACGAGCTCGGTGTCGTACTGCGCTGGTGCTTCGACATCCCGGGCGAGGCGGGGATCGAAGCAGCCGAGGAGACGGTGCGGCTCGCGACCACCGACAAGCTGCGCCCCGAGGGCCTGGTCTCCTTCGGGCTCGGCGGGCCCGAGATCGGCGTGCCCCGGCCGCAGTTCAAGCCGTACTTCGACCGCGCGATCGCGGCGGGCCTGCGCTCCGTCCCGCACGCCGGCGAGACCACGGGGCCCGGCACCATCTGGGACGCCCTCACCGACCTGCGCGCCGAGCGCATCGGTCACGGCACCAGCGCCGCACAGGACCCGAAGCTCCTCGCGCACCTCGCCGAGCACCGCATCCCGCTCGAGGTCTGCCCCACGTCGAACATCGCGACCCGCGCCGTCGCCACCCTCGACGAGCACCCGATCAAGCAGTTCGTCGCCGCCGGGGTCCCGGTCACCATCAACTCCGACGATCCGCCCATGTTCGGCACCGACCTCAACAACGAGTACGCGGTCGCCGCCCGCCTCCTCGACCTCGACGAGCGGGGCATCGCGGACCTGGCGAAGAACGCCGTCGACGCGTCCTTCCTCGACCCGGCGGGCAAGGCGAAGCTGGCCGCGGAGATCGACACGTACACGCGGACCTGGCTCGCTCCCTAGGCCCGGCACCACAATGGGCCCATGCGCACCGTGACAGTCGTGGCCCACCGAGGCGATCCCTACCGCGTCCGCGAGAACACCGTCCCGTCCCTGCGCTCCGCCCTTGAGCGGGGCGCGGACGCGGTGGAGATCGACGTCCGCCTCAGCCGTGACGGCGTCCCCGTCCTGCTGCACGACGCGACGCTCAAACGACTGTGGGACATCGACCGCCCCCTCTCCAAGCTCTCCGCGGACGAGGTGCACGGCCTCACCGAAGGCGGCGTACCCACCCTGGAGGAAGCCGTCGCGGCGACCGAGGGGCACCGGCTCATGGTGGATCTGCCGGGCGCGACGCCGGATTCCGTGCGCGCGGTCGTCGGCGCCGTCGCCGACTGCGGGGCGGCGGAGCGGACGTACTACTGCGCGGGCGCCCGGACGATGCTCGCGGTGCGCGCGGTGGATCCCGCCGCCGAGATCGCCCTGACCTGGACGAGCCTGGCCCCGCCGCGCCGTGCCGTGCTCGACGCGATCAAGCCCCGCTGGCTCAACTACCGCTTTCCTCTGCTCCACCGCGAACTGGCCGTCCAGGTGCGGCGCCAGGGGCTCCTCGTCTCGGCCTGGACCCCGGACACGAAGCGCTCCATGCGCCGCCTGCTCGACATCGGCGTCGACTCGATCACGACCAACCGCGTCGACACGCTGCACGCCTTGCGCGCCCGGTCCGGGGGCGCGCTCTCGTAGCCGGACGCTCCCTCAACTAGCTTGTGGGGCATGGGGAACAGCGAGGACGACAAGCGGGAAGAGCCGCTCTTCGTGTACGAGCGCGACGAGCGGGGCTACCGCGGCCACCGGCTCAATCCGCGGCATCCCGTCGGCCGCATGCTGACCATCGCTCTCTTGGTCGGCATCGTCCTGGTCATCCTGCTCATGTCGACGTGACGGCCCCTGCCCCGGGAAATCCCCGAGGCCCCCAGGCCCCCAGGCCCCCTAGGGGAAACAGCGTCAACGCCCCTGACGCGTATGGGTGTTGACCCCTCAGGGGCCGCCGGCCCCCCGCCCTCCCCAGTGAGGATCCGCCCCGCACGGCCGATCACCAGGATGGACAGCACACGTTCCGCGCCGCAGCCCACCTGGAGTCACGCCGTGCAGTTCCGTACCCGTCCCGCCCGCACCGCTCTCGCCGCCGCCCTGGTCCTCGGCCTCACCGGCGCCGCGACCGCCCCCGCCCTCGCACACTCACAACCGCACTCACCCGCGTCGGCCGTGACGGACCCCGTCGATGACTCCGCACCCAACCGCAAGGCGCTGCGCGAAGCGATCAAGGGGCTCCCGAACGCCGACGCGACCGCCGCCCTCGTCCGCGTCGGTGGCGCGAAAGGAGCCTGGCGCGGCAGTTCCGGCGTGCACGACCTGGTCACGGGGCGTAAGGCCGATCCGCACGGACGCTTCCGCGCCGGGTCGATAACCAAAATCGTGACCGCGGCCGTGGCGCTCCAGCTCGCCGCCGACGGCGATCTGGACCTCGACAAGCCGGTGCAGCACTACATGCCGGACTTGTTCCCGAAGCAGGAGGACAAGGAGAAGGAGTTCAAGCCCATCCCCGTCCGCAGCCTCCTCAACTACACCAGCGGCCTGAAGTCCGGCGACGGCTTCGACGACGAATACGCCCACCGCTTCGACACGTTGAAGCCACAGACGGTCGTCGCGTCGGCCATCGCCAAGGGGCCCGAGCACGATCCCGGTGCCGATCAGCACTACCGCAACATCGGCTACACCGTGCTCGGCCTGCTGATCGAGCGGATCACCGACGACTCGTTCGCCGATCAGGCCGACCTGCGGATCTTCAGACCTCTCCACCTGCACGACACCTACTTCCCCGGCGCCGATCCCCGCATCCGCGGCCCGCACAACCGCGGCTACCAGAGCATGAAGCAGCCGGGCGGCACCACACGCCTCATCGACGTCACCGAGTGGAATCAGTTCGACCGGTTCGCGGCGGGCGACATGATCTCCTCCACTGCCGACCTGGAGGTCTTCACGCAGGCGCTGTTCGACGGAGAGGTGGTGCCCCAGCCGCAGTTGAAGGAGATGTTCACTCTGCCGAAGCTGGAGGGCGGCCTGGAAGCCACGTTCGGCGCGGGGCTCCAGCGGATGGAGGTCGGCGGCACGGTGGCCTGGTTCAAGACCGGAGCCCGCTACGGCTACACGAACATCATCGCCTCCACCGAGGACG
Organism: Streptomyces sp. NPDC056486; assembly: GCF_042795295.1. Classification (NCBI taxonomy): domain Bacteria; kingdom Bacillati; phylum Actinomycetota; class Actinomycetes; order Kitasatosporales; family Streptomycetaceae; genus Streptomyces; species Streptomyces sp. NPDC056486. The sequence continues at coordinate 12,180 of NZ_JBHTSF010000063.1, read as the reverse complement.
GCACCCGCACTCTCGTCTACTCGGTCAACGCGACCGACGCCAAGGACACGGTCATGAATCCGGTCGCCGAGCGGATCGTGCTGGCCGCCCTCAGCTGACGCCCGTCATGCTCGCGAACACCGTGACGTTGTTGCGGTAGTAGTGCCGGTCCGCGTCGAAATCGCCGCCGCAGGTGATCAGGCGCAACCCCGCGTGGTCGATGTCCCCGTACACCTTCAGCGTAGGGAACTCCTTCTTCGGGTACTCCTCGACGCGGTCCACCGTGAAGGTGGCCGTCTTCCCGTCCTCGCGTGTCACCTCGACGGTGTCTCCCGCCTTCATCGTCTTCAGCTCCTTGAAGACCGCGTCCGCGCCGTTCCAGGTCACATGTCCGGCGATCACCGCCGGGCCCCGGGAGCCGGGCGTGGGGCCCGGTTTGTACCAGCCCGCCAGATCGGGGTTCTTGGGCGTGGTCATCGCCCCCTTCCCGTTCTGGCCCAGCGTCTCCAGCTCGCTCGACACGCCCAGGGAGGGGATGGTGACCCGCTGGGGCGTCGACCGGGCCAGGTCGGTGGCGGCCTGGTCCGATCCCGCCGCCGGTGTCCTGCCGCCTTCCTCCTTACCGCCCTCCTCCGTGCCGCCCTTCTGCGTGCCTCCCTCCTGCGTGCCGCTCGGCTCCGCGCTCCGGGCCGGGGGTGCTTGCGAGGCAGCCGTGTCCTGGCCACCGCACGCGGTGAGCAGCAGAGCCGCCGCGAAGGCGGCGATCACGGGGGCACAGGCACGCCGGACCGAGCGGCTCACGCGGCATCACCGGTCTTCGCGACCGCGGTGACGGGCGCCGGCGTCATCCTCCGACGCGCGAGAACCAGTACACCGGCGGCCGTCAGCGACGCCGCCCCCGCGGTACCCACCACAGCCCCGGGGGACATGCCCCCGCCCGCGGAGGCCCCGCCGCCGGTCTCGACCCCGCCGACGGGGACGGATCCGACCGCCGCGCCCTTGACCACACCGCAGTTGGTCGGGGCGGTGGCCTCCTGGGGGAGCTTCGGGTCGAGCTCGCTCTTGCCCGCGCCCTCGAAGTCGTACTTGCCGTTGTCGTTGGGGTCGATGCCGTGCTGCACGATGTGCAGATCCTTGATGTGCTCCACCACGTCCTGCCCGACGGTGAGGGTCCGCTTGTAGGAGACCCTGCCCTGCGCGTCGGCCACCGGCATCCGGTCCACGGCGAGTCCGCTGCCCGCGTCGGTGCCCCCGGAGACGGTCAGCGAGATGTTGATGTCGCCGTAGTGGACGGTGGCCTCGGTGTTGTCGAGGATGCCGTCGCCGTTGGTGTCGTCGCCGTTGTCCGGGCACTGGAAGTCGTGCCCGTCGGTGGATCCGTGCAGGTGCTGTGCGGAGGGCTGTCCCGGCACCATGCCCTCGGACTTGATCCACACGGTGAGCGCGTTGCCGCGCAGGCTCAGGAGAGCCGTTCCCGTGGCACCGGAGTCGTTGAGCGGCGCCAGGTCGATCTGGTAGGCCGGGGTGTCCGCCGCGAACACCGGGGACGAGACGGCCACGGTGAGGAGGGCGACGGGCAGAGCGGCGAGCGCCGCGAGCAGGCCGGTTCGCTTGGGCATCACGTTCGTTCCTTTTCCGCGGCACCCGGACGGGACGGCCGCACGTCGTACAGATCTCCGGGCGATGCCCTCAGCGATCCGCCGATCGCCGCGGGGGCATCAACCCCTGGGAGCCATGCAGTTACCTATGAAACGCAGTGCGGCTCGTGAGTGTTCAAAGAGATGATCGGCTGGAAGAAGAAGCAGAAGGTGCTCCGAAGGCGCTGACGGCACAGACGGAGGGATCGGCCATGGCAGCCGGATGGGACTGGGAGGGCGACGAGAGCCTGCTGCGCTTCCACAGCCCGTCCGAATGGGACGCCGCGTACGAGTGCGGCAGAGTCCGCCGTATGGGCTCCGCCGTGATCGGGCTGGCCTTCAACTGCACCCTGACCGAGGCCTCGCCGCGGATCGTCAAGGCGATGCGTTTGCCGGACATGGCGGAGAAGGGCTTCGCGTTCACCGCGGCGGGGGTCGCGGCCCGGGTCAACCGCGAACTGACACCGGAGCTTTACGCCGCGCTGCGCGCGGAGGGACATCGCGGCTTCGCCGAGACCGCCGTCGACGACACCCTCACGTTCGTGCCGTTCCGGCAGCTGCCTCCGTGGTTCAAGTGGCGGACGGTCGCGTCAAAGGTGCTGGACAAGCTGGAGACCTGGCGGCTGAACATCACGTACGCGGCCGAGGACGCCCACAAGGCCCTTCGCCGACGCCGCTCCTGAAGACGTCGACGGGCCCGGCCCTCGGGTAACGACGGCCTCACGCGACGGCGTACGAAATGCGGAGCTCGCCGCGAGCCGAGCGCTGGGCCAGATGAACCGCGTTGTCGTGCAGCCAAATGCACGACAACTTGCTGCACGCGGCGCGGCTGGCGGGCCACCTCACGGATGGGGCACGGTGATTCATGTGCCGACGCCGGACTGGCCTACGCGAGATCGCTGGGTGAACTGGCATAGCTGGCGGCCGCGCTCACCGCGATACTCACCCGCTGACCAGCGGTTTCCTCACCCGTGGCGACCGCCCGGCTCACCCTCGGCCTCCTCGATCGCCGCCTCCGCGGGGCTGGCCATGTCGAGCAGCAGCATCGCGTCGTGGTCCGGCGTGCCGGGCGGTGCCTGATAGGTGACGAGGCGTTGGCCGTCCGTGCGGAAGATCGCCATCACCTCGAAGTTGAGGCACATCGATCCGACTTCCGGGTGCTGGAAATGGGGGGGCTGTGTCAGGACCAGGAACCGCGCTCCCCCGCATGGCTCGGTCTGCCGGGGACCGCACGGACCGAGCACGCTGTTTTCCGTACCCGACTCCTATCCGACCGCATCCGACCCCTATCCGATCCCTATCCGATCCGTACCGACAGATACACACAGTCAGGAGCAGTGCACGATGAGGGTGGCGCAATCCGCGACAGGCACGGGAGTTGAGGCGAGTGCGGATGCCCGGGGTGAGCCGAGGCGTCCAGGTTCTGCCCGCGCGGCTCTGATCGCCGCCGTCCTCGGCTTCTTCGTGATCACGCTCGACGTCTCCGGCGTCAACGTGGCGCTGCCCGCCGTGCGGGACGATCTCGGCGGCTCGATGTCGGGGATCCAATGGGTCGCCGACAGCTACACACTGATGTTCGCGGCCCTGATGCTCTCCGCGGGTGCGTTCTCGGACACGGTGGGCGCGCGGCGGGCGTACGGCTGGGGCCTCGGCGTCTTCACCGTCGCCTCGCTGGCCTGCGGGGCGGCGCCGACGCTCGGGGCACTGATGGCGGCGCGCGTGGTGCAGGGGAGCGCGGCGGCCGTGATGGTGCCCGCCTCGCTGGCGTTGATCCGGCAGGCGTTCCCCGATCCGGACGCACGGGCACGTGGCATCGCCCTGTGGACGGTCGGCGGCGCGGTGGCCATCGCCGCGGGGCCCGTCCTGGGCGGACTGCTCACCACGGAGTCGAGCTGGCGCGCCGTGTTCCTCCTCAACGTGCCTGCCGGGATCGCCGGTTTCCTGGTCCTGCTGCGAGCAGCGCGCTCCCCACGTCACGCTGCCGCGTTCGATCTGCCGGGGCAGCTGACGGCGATAGTGGCACTTGCCGCACTGACCTTCGCCGTGATCGAGGGCGGGCACGACGGACTCACCGGCACCGTGCTGGTCACAGCCGGGGTCGCGGTGGTGTCCGCGGCCGCTTTCGTGGCCGTCGAGGCCCGGCAGCGCACGCCGATGCTGCCGCTGGGACTGTTCCGTCAGCGCGGCGTCACCCTGCCGGTCGTCGCGGGCTTCGCCCTCAACTCCGCCTTCTACGGCGGGGTGTTCGTACTGAGCCTCTTCTTCCAGGAGGAGCGGGGGCAGTCGGCGCTCTCGGCAGGGCTGATGTTCGTGCCGATGGCGGTGATCACCGCCAACTTCAACTACCTCTCACCACGGGCGGTCACCCGCTACGGCCCGCGGGCGGTGGTCGTCGTGGGACTGCTGACCGGCGCTGTGGGCTGCGGCGGTCTTGTCGCCGTCGACACCGGCACACCATGGTGGGTGACCGCCCTGCTGATGATCCCGCTGGGCATCGGCGGCTCCCTCGCCATGCCGGCTCTGACCTCGCTGATGCTCGACAGTGTCGCCGCCGAGCGGGCGGGCACGGCAGCGGCACTGCCCAACACCAGCCGCCAGGCGGGCGGAGCGCTCAGCATCGCGGTCTTCGGTGCGCTGCTCGCCGGGGATTTCGCGCCGGGAATGCGGGAGAGCCTGTTGCTTGCCGCCTGCCTGCTGGTGGCCAATGCGCTGGGCGCGGCGGCGCTGCTGCCGCGGCGGTGAGGGCGGCGGCGGTCGCCGCTGCGGACTCCGAGGGCCGAGGGGCCTTGACGGGACACCTTGCCCGGACGCCCCCCGGACCGTGGGTCAGCCGGTGCCCTCTGCCAACGCCGCGGTCCACGGAAAGCGTCTTCCTCGAGGTCGGCCCGCATCCGGTTCTCGTCGCCGCCATGGACGACACACTCCCTAGAGCCCCGCGATCGCGTTCCACCTCTTCGCGAACTCCGTCCGCTCCTCCGACGTGATGTCCCGCGCGATCGCGAGCCGCTTGCGCATCGTGTCGTCAGGGAAGATCAGCGGGTCCTCGGCCAGCGAAGCCAGCTCCTTGTCCTTGGACGAGGCGAGGATGTCGCGCGCGGCCGGTACGGGGCAGACGTAGTTGACCCAGGCGGCGAGTTCGGCGGCCACCTCGGGCTCGTAGTAGTAGTCGATGAGCCGTTCCGCGTTCTGCTTGTGGCGGGCCAGGTTGGGGATCATCAGGGACTCGGCCCACAGCTCGGCGCCCTCCTGCGGCACCACGAACTCGATGTCCGGGTCGTCCGCCTGGAGCTGGATGACGTCACCGCTGTAGGCCTGACAGGCAAGGACGTCACCGCTTGAGAGGTCCTTGATGTAGTCGTTGCCGGTGAAGCGGCGGATGTGTTTCGAGGCCACCAGCTTCTCCACCCTGTCGCACACCCGGTGGAAGTCGTCGGCCTTCCACTTGGTGATGTCGACGCCGTCGCCCTGCATGAGCAGTGCGAACGACTCGTCGAGCCCCGAGAGCAGCGTGACCCGCCCCTTGAGGTCGTCGGCCCACAGGTCGGAGACATGCTTGATCTCCCGGCCGACCCTGCGCTTGTTGTACGCGATGCCGGTGATGCCGGACTGCCAGGGCACCGTGTTCTTACGGCCGGGGTCGAAGCCGGGGGAACGCAGCAGCGGGTCGAGGTACTTGGTGACGTTCGGCTGCCGGGCGCGGTCCATCTCCTGCACCCAGCCGAGCCGCACGAAGCGGGCGCACATCCAGTCGCTGATGACGATGAGGTCGCGGCCGGTCTCCTGGTGGTTCATCAGGGAGGGGCTGATCTTGCCGAAGAACTCGTCGTTGTCGTTGATCTCCTCCGTGTAGCGGACGTCGATTCCGGTCCGCTTCTCGAAGGCGTCGAGCGAGGGCCGCTTCGTCGCGTCATCGTCGTCGGTGTCGATGTAGAGCGGCCAGTTGGCGAAGGTCAGCGCCTTGTCCCGGCGGGAGCGGTCCCCGGCGGCGCGCTCGCCGGGCCCGATGTACGCGGCGGGCACACCGCAGCCCGCGAGCGTACTGACGGCCGCCCCGCCGCCGATGGCACGCAGCAGGGACCGGCGGGAGACTGAGGAGGCACTGGGGTTCGCTCGCACCCCGGCAGCATGCGCCCGCGTGTCACGTACAGGCAATGGACGCTGCGTCGAGCCGAGCGGTCGGGAAGCGACACCCTGTCGATCGCGTGTCGCCGCTCACGCTGTCGCTCACGCGGGCTCCAGCCACCCCGCCAGGTCCCCCGCCGTGATCCGCACCGGTGCGGCCGCGTCGACCGGCCCCGGGTAGAGGCGGTACACCGTGCCGGACGCGATGTCCTGCGCGCCCTCCAACTCGCCGTGCAGGAGCGCCAGAAGGGCGCGCCGACCCGACATTTCCGGCTCCGCGCGCAGCTCGTCCGGCTCCCAGCCGTCGCGGACACGCAGCGCGAAGTCGGCGCGCGGCTCGTCATCGCCGCGGCGGTAGCCCCACAGGACGTGGCCCCGGCCGCGCACGTACACGGGGCCTTCGGTACGGGCCGCCGCCGTCCAGCAGGCCAGGTCCCACAGGGTGGCCCGGCCGCACGGCTGAAAGGTGTCGAGCAGGTCGTTGCCCATGCGGCCGAGCTGCTTGCGGTAGCGCCATACGTTGTGGTTGCCGTCGCCCGTGGCGAGGGTGACGTCGGCCCACCAGGCGCGCCGCGACCGCAGGTCGACGATCATCGGCACGCGCAGCGCCGCGTCACCCGCGAGGTCGAAGCGCTGCCGGATCGTGCGCGGGTCGTACGTGGCCCGCCCTTCGTTGCCCCCGACCGCCATGAACCCCGCGAAGGCGTCCGGGAGTTCATCGAAGGGGACGTTGTTGTACGAGAGGACCGCGGGCACGACGAAGCGCACCCCTGCGTTGGCGAGCCGCGGCAGGTCCAGATCCAGGTATTCGGTGGCGCCGTGCGGGGCGGGCGCCGACGTCAGGTCCCCGGAGTGCCGGGCGGCGCCGCCCGCGTACGTCAGATGCGTGTAGTCGCACAGGCCGACGAAGCGCCACAGGTCGTCGTAGAGCGCGACGGACAGGTCGAGGTCGACCCGTACGCCCTTGGGCTGCAGCCAGTGCAGGAAGAGCCGCACGTTCTCGCTGTCCGCGGGCATGGGCAGCGAGCTGCCGCGTGGCACCGCGACGAGCGAGGCCGCCGACGCACGCTCGGCGAACGGCACCGGCAGGTCCGCGAGCGAGGCGTCGAGGACGGCCACGTCGTACCGCTCGCCCTCCCCCGCGCCTTCCCCCTCGGCGAGCCGCCGCACGGCCTCCGCCTCGATCAGCTCACCGGCGCGCCCCGCCACCCGCGACGCCAGCGGCGGCCGGTGGTCCTCGATTGCGTACGCCTGGGTGACTCGCCCGCGCGGGAAGAAGACGCGGCGGTGCCCCTGCACGTAACGGACCTTCATACGGCCGTACGCACCGAGCAGCGGCCCGGGCCCGGAGCGGGGCAGGGCCTCGGCGAGCGCGTCGCCCACCGCGTCCGGCAGGGTCACCGAGCCCGAACGGGCCAGCAACAGGTCAAGGCGGCGCAGGAGTTCACCGGGGCGCTCGCGAAGGAGTCCGGCCGCTGCCGTGGTGTCCCAGCGGCCGAGCGCCTCCTCGACGCGCCCCTGCCAGGTGACGATCCGCAGCCGGTCGCCTTCGAGGCGGACGTCCTCGTGCCGTGCGGCCTCGGCGAGCAGTACCTCCCAGAGCGCGCTGTCACCGACGCGGGTACCGCGCAGGACGGCGAAGGCGAGCGCCACGCGCGCGTGCCGGTGGGCCTGCTCGAAGGGGTGCAGGATTTCACCGACCCGCTTCCAGGCGCGCGGGTTGCGGGCCATGTCCTCGGCGAGGCGCCGCAGGTCGAAGCCGTCGAGCAGGCCGAGGAGTGCACGGCGGACGGGACGCGGAAGCCCGCGCAGGCGGGGCAGTTCGAGCAGGTCGGGGTCGCCCCCGGCACGTACGACGAGAATGCGCAGCACATCCGTGGCAGTGTCCGCGTGCTGCCCCACGAGCGCGCGCACGTCCGGCACATCGAGCAGCGGCGCGAGAGCGAGCGCCCTGCTCTCGCGCAGCGGAATCACGGCCGGGAGCCAGTCGGCGGCGTCGGCCGGGTCCAGGTGGCCGAGGAGCAGGACCAGGTCGTCGTGGTCCTGGGGGCCCAGAGGCGTACGGCGGGCGAGCAGGGCCGCGAGCTCGATGGCGGTGTCGCCGGGGGCCGCCAGGCTGAGCGCGCGCAGGATCTCGCCGCCGTCGCCGTCGAGCCCCGCGCCGGTGTCGAGCCAGGGGTCGGTGGGACCGTCGGTCTCGTAGCGGTTCTCGCAGATGGGGCAGGCGTACCAGGCGCAGCACAGGTCGCAGCAGCCGTAGTCCTCCATCTTGCGGTGGCAGTCGTCGCACAGGAGATGCGCGCACGGCGCGAGCGCGCGGACGCGGGCCTTGGTGCCCGCGCAGTTCATGCAGGGCTGGTGCGGCTGGGCGGCGAGGCGCTGGGCGACGAGGGAGGCGAAACGGTCGTACGCGAGCTGGTACGGGATCTCGTCAGGGAAGCGCTGGAACAGCGGGGCGTGGTGGCGGTCGGAGCCCATCAGCGCGTCGACGTCGGCGAGCAGCTTGCGGCCGGTCGTGGCGAGGTCGGGGACGGAAAGGGCGGTCAGCGCGCGGCGCAGCGGGGCGGTCAGCAGGTGCCCTCGGTCGGCGAGTTCGGCTTCGAGGACGACCACGGCGGCGTCGGTCACGGCGGACCGCCCAGCGCCGGAGGGAACGTGGACACTCTGCCTGCGGCGCAGCAGCAGGCCCGCGAGGTCATCGGCCGTCGTCATCAGGTCACACCCCCGTAGTACGCCCCCGTGGGGCACAGACGCGGGGGCGGGGAGTGGGTGCGCTACGGATCTTTTGCAGAGATGAGAAAGAAGGAAGCACACCACGGAGCCGCCCCCCCGCACCAGACGGTAAGCGGGGGCGGCAGGGCCGGGCATCCCAATTAGCCCAGGGCCAAGGGGGATTACCCCGGGGCCACGGGGGCTTAACCCTCGATCGACGTCATGACGTGCTTGATGCGCGTGTAGTCGTCGAAGCCGTAGGCCGAGAGGTCCTTGCCGTAGCCGGACTTCTTGAAGCCGCCGTGCGGCATCTCCGCGACCAGCGGGATGTGCGTGTTGATCCAGACGCAGCCGAAGTCGAGGACCTTGGCCATGCGCATGGCGCGCGGGTGGTTCTGGGTCCAGACCGAGGAGGCGAGGGCGTACTCGACGCCGTTCGCGTACGACACGGCCTGCGCCTCGTCCGTGAAGGACTGGACGGTGATGACCGGGCCGAAGACCTCGTTCTGGATGATCTCGTCGTCCTGCTTCAGGCCGGAGACGACGGTCGGGGCGTAGAAGAAGCCCTTCTCGCCGACGCGCTGGCCGCCCGCCTCGACCTTGGCGTGCGCCGGAAGGCGGTCGATGAAGCCGGAGACCTGCTTCAGCTGGTTGGCGTTGTTGAGCGGGCCGAAGAGCACGTCCTCGTCGTCCGGCTGGCCGGTCTTCGTGTCGGCGGCGGCCTTGGCGAGCGCGGTCACGAACTCGTCGTGGATGGACTCGTGGACGAGCACGCGCGTGGCGGCCGTACAGTCCTGGCCCGCGTTGAAGAAGCCCGCCACCGAGATGTCCTCGACGGCCTTGGCGATGTCGGCGTCCTCGAAGACGACGACCGGCGCCTTGCCGCCCAGCTCCAGGTGGACCCGCTTGAGGTCCTTGGACGCGGACTCGGCGACCTGCATGCCCGCGCGCACCGAGCCGGTGATGGAGGCCATCGCCGGGGTGTTGTGCTCGACCATCGCGCGGCCGGTGTCACGGTCGCCGCAGACGACGTTGAAGACACCCTTGGGGACGATCGAGCCGATGATCTCGGCCATCAGGACGGTCGACGCGGGGGTCGTGTCCGAGGGCTTGAGGACGACGGTGTTGCCCGCGGCGAGCGCCGGGGCGAACTTCCATACGCCCATCATCATCGGGTAGTTCCACGGCGCGACCTGCGCGCAGACGCCGATCGGCTCGCGGCGGATGATGGAGGTCAGACCCTCCATGTACTCGCCGGCCGCGCGGCCTTCGAGCATCCGGGCCGCACCCGCGAAGAAGCGGATCTGGTCGACCATGGGCGGGATTTCCTCGGACCGCGTCAGGCCGGTGGGCTTGCCCGTGTTCTCGACCTCGGCCGCGATGAGCTCCTCGGCGCGCTCCTCGAACGCGTCGGCGATCTTCAGCAGGGCCTTCTGGCGCTCGGCGGGCGTCAGGTCGCGCCAGGCGGGGAACGCGGCGGCGGCCGCCTCCATGGCGGCGTCGACGTCGGCCTGCCCCGACAGGGGCGCGGTGGCGTAGGACTCGCCGTTGGCGGGGTTGACCACCTCGGTGGTCCGGCCGTCGGCGGCGTCCCGGAATTCTCCGTCGATGTAGTTACGCAGGCGGCGCAGCTCGGTGGTCACTTCCGGCCCTCCAGTCAGATGTCCAGTGGATGAGACACCCACCCTAGTCGGTACACCGACGCTTTCAACATACCCGGGGGCCCGTAGCTGCGAAATCCGTGACGATTGAAGCTTCAGACAACGAATTTCATCGATCTGACCTTGCGGAACTGTCGAGTCCTGTGCACCATGGGGTCGTGGCCAGTCGCAGCGCAGATTCCGGTAGTTCCCGGCACGGGAACAGCTCATCTCCCATCGACGCCGTCTCCTTGGGGATCATCGAACAGCTTCAGGAGGACGGACGCCGTCCGTACGCCGCCATCGGCAAGGCCGTGGGCCTGTCCGAAGCGGCTGTGCGCCAGCGCGTCCAGAAGCTGCTCGACCAGGGCGTGATGCAGATCGTCGCCGTCACGGACCCGCTCACCGTGGGTTTCAGACGGCAGGCGATGGTCGGCATCAATGTCGAGGGCGATCTGGATCCGGTGGCGGAGGCGCTGACGGCCATGGCCGAGTGTGAGTACGTGGTCATGACCGCGGGCTCCTTCGACCTGATGGTGGAGGTCGTCTGCGAGGACGACGACCACCTTCTCGAAGTGATCAACAAGCGCATCCGCGCCCTCCCCGGCGTGCGCTCCACCGAGAGCTTCGTCTATCTGAAGCTCAAGAAGCAGACCTATATGTGGGGAACCCGATAGCCGTGAGCAAGGACCTCAGCCAAACCGCGTACGACCACCTGTGGATGCACTTCACCCGCATGTCGGACTACGAGAACGCACCCGTGCCCACCATCGTGCGTGGCGAAGGCACCTACATCTACGACGACAAGGGCAAGAAGTACCTCGACGGCCTCTCAGGCCTGTTCGTGGTCAACGCCGGTCACGGTCGTCACGAGCTCGCAGAGACGGCGTACAAGCAGGCGCAGGAACTGGCCTTCTTCCCCATCTGGAGCTACGCGCACCCCCAGGCCGTCAAGCTCGCCGAGCGCCTCGCGAACCACGCGCCGGGCGACCTGAACAAGGTCTTCTTCACCACCGGTGGCGGCGAGGCCGTCGAGACCGCGTGGAAGCTGGCGAAGCAGTACCACAAGCTCACCGGCAACCACCAGAAGTACAAGGTCATCTCCCGCGCGGTCGCCTACCACGGCACCCCGCAGGGCGCCCTGTCCATCACCGGTCTGCCCGCGCTCAAGGCCCCCTTCGAGCCGCTCGTCCCGGGCGCGCACAAGGTGCCGAACACGAACATCTACCGCGCCCCGATCCACGGCGACGACCCGGTGGCCTTCGGCCGCTGGGCCGCCGACCAGATCGAGCAGGAGATCCTCTTCGAGGGTCCCGAGACGGTCGCCGCCGTGTTCCTGGAGCCGGTGCAGAACGCGGGCGGCTGCTTCCCGCCCCCGCCCGGGTACTTCCAGCGGGTGCGCGAGATCTGCGACAAGTACGGCGTGCTGCTCGTCTCGGACGAGGTCATCTGCGCCTTCGGCCGCCTCGGCACGATGTTCGCCTGTGACAAGTTCGACTACGTCCCGGACATGATCACCTGCGCCAAGGGCATGACGTCGGGCTACTCCCCGATCGGCGCCTGCATCATCTCGGACAAGCTCGCCGAGCCGTTCTACAAGGGTGACAACACCTTCCTGCACGGCTACACCTTCGGCGGCCACCCGGTCTCGGCCGCGGTCGGCAACGCCAACCTCGACATCTTCGAGAAGGAGGGTCTCAACCAGCACGTGCTCGACAACGAGGACGCGTTCTACCAGACCCTGCGCAAGCTGCACGACCTGCCGATCGTCGGCGACGTCCGCGGCAACGGCTTCTTCTACGGCATCGAGCTCGTGAAGGACAAGGCCACCAAGGAGACGTTCAACGACGAGGAGACGGAGCGCGTCCTGTACGGCTTCCTCTCCAAGGCGCTGTACGAGAACGGCCTGTACTGCCGCGCCGACGACCGTGGCGACCCGGTCGTCCAGCTCGCCCCGCCGCTGATCTCCACCCAGGAGACCTTCGACGAGATCGAGGGCATCCTGCGGCACGTCCTCACGGAAGCGTGGACGAAGCTCTGATCCCCATCATGTGATCGCGTGATCGAGTGATCAACAGCGGCCCCGGGGG